>DASUNL010000001.1:0-10801 GCA_036277175.1 Pyrinomonadaceae bacterium
CGCCTCCTCGACGCGCTTCGTGGCGTCGGCCGAGTAGCGCGCTTCGAGTCCGGCGCGCGTCCCGGCGTCGAGCCGCTCGCCGGGCCGCATGGTGTTGGCGAGCGTCAGGCCGATGACGACCGAGATGGCCGAGATGACGAACGTGTAGGCGAACGACTTGAGGCCGACGCGCCCCAAGCGCCTGATGTCGCCGATGCCGGCGACGCCGACGACGAGCGAGGAGAAGACGAGCGGGACGACGATCATCAAAAGCAGACGCAGGAAGAGTTCGCCAATCGGCTCGGTCACGTTCGCGATGACCCACTCGACGCGCGGGTGCGGGACGGTGTTGCCGGCCTCGTTGACGACGCCGAAGAGCCAGTAGCTCAAGACGCCCGCGACGACGCCGACCAAAAGCCCGATGACGATGCGCGTGTGCAGGGGCATCCCCTTCGGGCGGTCGCGCGTCGTGTCCTTGAGGTCGGTCGTCAGCTCGCGCTCGTAGGCGTCCGCGCGCCCGTCGCGTCCGGCGTCTCTCTTTTTTTCTTCAGACATGATGGACAAAGGACGAGTGACGAGTGGCGAGCGACGAGCAAGAAAGGTTTGCTCGTCACTCGTCACTCGTCACTCGTCACTTCTTTTCACCTCCCCCACCTCAACTTGTTGCGCAGGACTTCAAAGTAGTTGCGCGTGTCGGGCTGCACGAGATTGAAGGTCGCGCGGCTCTTGCGCACGCGGACGCGGTTGCCGAACTTGAGGGGGATGCCGATTTGCCCGTCGAGCGTCAGGGCGACCTCCTCCTCGGCGGTCTTTAGGACAATCTCAATCTCCACGTCGTCGGTGACGACGAGCGGGCGGTTCGAGAGCGTGTGCGGGCAGATGGGCGTCAAGACCAAAGCGTTCATCGAGGGGTAGATAATCGGCCCGCCGGCCGAGAGGTTGTAGGCGGTCGAACCCGTCGGCGTCGAGATGATGAGCCCGTCGGCGCGGAAGAGGTTGACGAACTGGCCGTCAATCCACGTCTCGATTTCGATGATGCGGGCGAGGGCCGACTTGCTGATGACCACGTCGTTCAGCACGCGCTCGTGGTCGCTCTTCTCGCCGTCGCGGTAGACCTCCGCGGCGAGCATCACGCGCCGGTCGAGGCGGTAGCTGCCCGCCAAAACCGATTCGAGCGCGGCGTCCATCTCGTCGACGCGGAACTCGGCGAGGTAGCCGAACGTCCCGTAGTTGATGCCGAGGACGGGCACTTCGCGCTCGCCGACGAGACGCGCGGCCGCGATCATCGTCCCGTCGCCGCCGAAGACGACGATGAGGTCGACGGCCGAGGCCAGCTTGTCGTGCTCGACCGTCTCGACGGCGCAGCGCGTCCTCTGCGCGACCTCGCCGGCCGGGATGTTCGGCCCGGCGACGAGCGTGATGCCGCGCGCGACGAGCCAGCCCGCGAGACGGCAGACGCTCGCCAGAGCGTCGGGCAGCCCCGGCTTCACCAAAACCCCGACTCGTTGTAAGGAGCGGTTCACGTCATGTCGGCGGAAGGCACGGATAAGAATCTACGGGAAACGGCTCGGATGATAAAACCGCGAATCGCCAATCGTCAATCGAGAAAGACAGGTTCTTTCGATTTACGATTGACGATTCACGAGAACGGGGAGCGCGCGTCGTGTGCGTCGCGCGTCGCCGCGCGCGTGCGCGGAGTTCGAGTGCGTCTGACGACGCGCGCCCCACTCGCGCACGAGACGCGCAAGCTCTCTCTCATCAGCTTCGGGGTCGAGGAGCGCGAGCCAGAGCGGGAGCGGGAGCCAAGCCCACTCCGCGCCGTACACTTGCGTGTTCAACGCCTCGACGCGGCGCTCGGCCTGCCACTGCAACTCGACGGGCGGCACGTCCTCCCAACGGTCGTAACAGGCATGCTGAATGCACGGCGCGGGCTTGGCGCGGCGGTGGACGAGACAGCCGACGCCCGGCTCGAAGAGCGGGCACGCGAAGGTCTGCGCGTAGGTGTCGCCCGAGGCGCGAAGTTGATAGCGTGCGACGACGGCGCGCGCCCTCTCGTAGACGGTGCGGCGCGCGCGCGCGTCGAGGCGCGGCGTCCGCTCAAGCGTGCGGCGGATGGCGACGGCTTCGAGGCGCGTGACGTGGACGTTGACGAAGTGCGCGTCGGTGCAGCACGCGCCGGCCGTCGGGCACGTCTTGCAATCGCGCGCCGCGTGCTCGAAACGTTTGACGATGTGAGTCTGGAAGGCCGCCTTCTCGCGCCCCAGACGCGCCAGCGCGACGGCCTCGGAAAGTTTTTTCATCGCTCAGGCGTCGTCCGCGTTTTGAACCTTGGGGAATGGCAGAACGGTCTTCCCGCGCTCGAAGAGGGCGAGGAACTCGACGTTGCCGTCCGCGCCGCGTATCGGCGACTCGACGACGCCGCGCGGCGCGAGGCCGAGAGCGACCGCCGCCGCGCCCACTTCTTCGACGACGCGCGCGTGCTTCGTCGCGTCCGTGACGACGCCGCCCTTGCCGACTTCCCCGCGCCCGACCTCGAACTGCGGCTTGACGAGGACGATAACGCGCCCGCCCTCTCGCAGCAAGGGGACGACGGCCGGGAGAACCTTCGTCGCCGAGATGAAGGAGACGTCCATCACGGCGAGGTCGAATCGTTCGTCGAAGTCGGCGGGCGTGAGGTAGCGCGCGTTGACGCCCTCGCGGACTTCGACGCGGAGGTCGCTTCGGAGACGCCAGTCGATTTGATTGCGGCCCACGTCCACGGCGACGACGCGGCGCGCGCCGCGCTGGAGCAGACAGTCGGTGAAGCCGCCGGTCGACGCGCCCACGTCGAGGCAGACGAACCCGGCCGGGTCGAGTTTGAACTCGTCGAGCGCCTTCTCAAGTTTCAGCCCGCCGCGCCCGACGTAGCGCGCGGCCGGGTCGTCGCCGCCGCGCACGCGCACGGCCGCGTCCGTCGGGTAAGTCTCCGAAGGCTTCTCGACCCTCTGCTCGCCGACGAGGACAAGGCCCGCCATCACGAGCGCCTGCGCGCGCGTCCGCGACGGCGCAAGCCCACGCTCGACCAAAAGCTTATCAATCCGCTCGCGCTTCACACTGAAGATTAAAGGGCGTGAATCGTCAATCGTCAATCGTGAATGGAGAAAGCGAACGGACGAAAGCCCCGCTTGAGTTTGAAGACTCAAGCGGGGCTTTCGTCCAACCTCGATTCACGATTTACGATTTACTATCCACCATTTACGGTTGCCGGTCTTACTCAGGCGGCTGGCCCTCGAAGATGCCTCGGACGCTATCGACGGCCTGCTCCTCGCGGCGCGCGGCGCGTCTCTGGCGGCGGTCTTCGCGTCGGCGCTGGCGCTCGGCGCGGCGCAGGCGTTGCTCCTCGCGCTCGGCGCGTCGCGCGGCGGCCGAGCCTTCGGGACTCGGGCCTTGCGTGTCGTAGACGACGCCGGGTCGCGGCTCAATCTCGCGCGCCGACTCATCATCGTCATCGTCGCGTTCGCGTCGCGCTCGCCGCTCGTCCCGCGCATCGCGCTCGTCTTCGCGCTCGGCGCGCGGAGGCGACTGCGCGTCGGTATTCTCACGCTCTCGTCTCGACGGCTCGTCGTCGGCGCGGCGAGTCTCGGATGGGGAGTCCGTCCGTTCGTTCTCTTCTTCGCTCGCAACGTCGGCGCTCTCGTCCTCGACTGCGGGCGTGGACGCTTCGGGCGCGGCGGCGACGGGTTCGGACGGTTGCTCGACGGGCGCGGGAAGGGTCGTCTCTTGCCCGGTCGCTTGCGTCGCGTCGGAAGTCTGCTCGGCGGCAGGCGTCGTGGGCTGCGCGGCCGAGGTGCGGCTTCTCTGGTAGAGCCTGAGTCCGGCGACGCCGACGACGAGGCCGGTGAGTAGAGAGATGACGATGAGCGCGGCCGGCCACACAGAGCCTCCGCGTCGCGCGCCCGCGTAATCGGGCACGGGGACGACGACGCCGCGCCGCTCTTGCTCGACGGCCGGAGCGGCGAGCGGCACGACGGGCCGCGCCGTCTCCTCGGCCGCCTCGTTAAAGAACGGCTTGACGACCGTCGCCTCGGGGTCGCGCCCCGCCGTGGAATTTCGTTCTTCGTTACTCATCAGTCTTTTTTTGACGCGCCCAAACACACGCGCGCGAATCGTTTATCCGACAATTTGGTTGCAAACCGAAGGCGGGCCGCCGACGTCCCACCCGGCACACTTTTAGATGCGCCGCGCGCGCCTTCCGACGCCCGCTAAATACTCGCGGGCCGCAGGTTTAGTGGGAGAGATGTGAACGGGGAGAAGTGAAGATTTCGTTTAGCCGCGCGCCGTCGGACGACGTTCCGCGCGTCGCTCTTCGAGCACCTCGACCGACTCGCGGACGCGCGTGTAGATGCCGTCGGCGTCGAGGCCGTACTTGGCGAGGAGGAGTTTGGGGTCGCCGTGCGTGATGATGCGGTCGGGGACGCCCATGCGGACGACGCGGACGCGGTCGAGGAGTCCGTTCTCTTCGAGCAGTTCCATGACGGCCGAGCCGAAGCCGCCCGCCAGATACGCCTCCTCGACCGTCATGATGAGGCGCTTGGTGCGGCCGAGCGCGAGCAGAAGCCCCGCGTCTAACGGTTTGACGAAGCGTGCGTTGACGACCGTCGCCTCGATGCCGTCTTTCGCCAGATGCTCGGCGGCCGCGAGCGCCGGGTGAACCATCGAGCCGTAGGCGATGATTGCCGTCTCGCCGCCGTCGCGCAAAAGCTCCGCCTTGCCTATCTCAAGCAGTTGCGGCTCGCGCGCGATGTCCGCGCCCGTGCCGCTGCCGCGCGGGTAGCGCATCGCGGCCGGCCCTTCGTGCTCCAACATCGTCAGCATCATGTCGCGCATCTCGCCCTCGTCCTTCGGGGCCATTGCGATGATGTTGGGCACGCCGCGCAGGTAGGCGATGTCAAGGAGGCCGTGGTGCGTCGGCCCGTCGCCGCCGACGATGCCGGCCCTGTCCATGCAGAACTTGACGTTGAGGTCTTGCAGGCAGACGTCGTGGATGAGTTGGTCGAAGGCGCGCTGTAGGAACGTCGAGTAGATGGCGCAGACGGGCTTTAAGCCCTCGGTCGACATCCCGGCCGCGAACGTGACGCAGTGCTGTTCGGCGATGCCCACGTCGAAGGCGCGCTCGGGGTATCGCTCCAAGACTTTATCGATGCCCGTCCCGTCGGGCATGGCGGCCGTGAGCGCGATGATTTTCGGGTCGCGCTCCATCAGTTGACAGAGGGTCTGACCGAAGACGGCCGTGTACTGCGGCGGCGCGGGCTTCGACGATTTGACGGCCGCGCCGGTCTGTAGGTCGAACGGGCCGGTCGCGTGCCAAGCGTAGTAGTTCTTCTCGCGCGAGGGGAAGCCTTTACCTTTCTGAGTCAGGGCGTGGACGATGACCGGCCCGTCCTTTATCTGCTTCGCCTCTTCGAGCGCGCGGACAAGTGCGCGCGGGTTGTGCCCGTCGACGTAGCCGATGTATTTGAAGCCGAGTTCGTTGACGAGCGCGCCCGGCAGCACCGCCGCCGCGATGGCGTCCTTGACCGTCTTGGCCGCCTGATAGAGTCGCTCGCCGAAGAGCGGCGCGTCGTGCAGAAGGTCTCCAACCTCGTCCTTGAAACGATGATAGCCGTGCGCCTCGCGGATGCGGTTGAGATACCCGGTCAGCGCGCCGACGGCCGGGGCAATCGACATCTCGTTGTCGTTTAAGAGGACGATGAGGCGCGTCTTCAAGTGGCCCGCCTGATTGACCGCCTCCATCGCCATCCCGCCCGCCAAACTTGAGTCGCCGATGAGCGCGACGACGTGATGGTCTTCGCCCTTCTGGTCGCGCGCGATGGCCATGCCGAGCGCGGCCGACAGAGACGTCGAGGCGTGGCCCGCGCCGAACGTGTCGAACTCCGACTCGTCGCGGCGCAGAAAGCCCGACAGCCCGCCGTACTGCTTGATGGTCGGGAGCTGTTCGCGGCGACCTGTCAGAATCTTGTGCGCGTAAGCCTGATGGCCGACGTCCCACACGAGCCGGTCGCGCGGCGTGTCGAAGGCGTAGTGGAGCGCGACGGCCAGCTCGACCGCTCCGAGGCTCGCGCCCGTGTGGCCGCCGACGCGCGACATCGTCTCAAGGATGTAGCGGCGAATCTCGTCGGCCACCGTCTGCAACTCGTCGGGGCTCAGGCGGCGCAGGTCGGCCGGCGCGTTGATTTGTTGTAAAAGGTTCATTTCCGGGCGCGTATTGTACCGCGCGGGCGCTCGTTTTGCCACGGCCGCGCGTCTTTCGATTTCCTCAAGAACATTTCTCAACCGGGAGAACGCCCCGCGCGTCTAAAAGGTTTCGGGGCCGACTCCGGCGTAGTGGCGGGCACGCCCGCGCGACTGTGGCAAGCACCACCCGAAGACTTTCCCGGCAATCATTTCGGAACGCTTCACAAGGAGACTTTAGAGAGATGAAGAACTTTTTGACGAGGGCCTTTCTGACTTTCGCCGTCGCGTGTCTCGCGGCCACGGCCGCGTTCGCGCAAGGCCAGACGACGGACTCGCGCGACGACTCGCCGCAGGCCGACGAGCGGCGCGAAGAGCGTCGGGCCAAGCGTCAACGCGCCCGGCGCGGCGGGCTTCGCGGCATGGGCGAGCTTGATTTGACCGACGCGCAGCGCGAACAGATGCGCGCCATCCGCGAGAAGCACAGGGACGCCAACCGCGCCGAGCGTGAGGAGCTGCGCGCCCTGTGGCGTCTGAAGAAGGACGGCGGGCAGTTGACGGCGGAGCAGGAAGCGCGCTCGCGCCAGCTCATCGACCAAGTGAGCCAGACCGGCCAGAGCATCGAGCAGGAGATGTTGGGCGTCCTGACGGCGGAGCAGCGCGCGCGTCTCGAACAGATGCGCGAAGAGCGCAGGCAGCGCAGGGAGGAGCATCGCGAGCGCCGCGAAGAGCGCCGCAAACAACGCCGCCAGTCGCGCGAAGACCGTCAGCGCGACGAACGTCCGTAAGTCTTAAACCTCTTCAAGCCACGCGCGCAGGCGGGCGTCGATTTCGTCGCGGACGCGCCGGAACGCGGCGAGGCGTGTGCCCTCGTCGCCCCGGACGTCCGCCGGGTCGTCGAAGCCCCAATGCACGCGCTCCGTCCCGGCCGGGAAGACGGGGCACTCCTCGCGCGCGTTGTCGCAGACCGTGATGACGTAGTCGAACTGTTGTCCGTCGAACTCGTCGACGGACTTCGAGCGTTGGCCGCCGATGTCTATGCCGGCCTCGCGCATCGCCTCGACCGCCTCGGGCCGCAACCCCTGCGGGCGCGTGCCCGCGCTCTCGACCTCGAAGCGCGCGCCCGCCAGACTGCGCAGAAGCCCCTCGGCCATCTGGCTCCGCGCCGAGTTGCCCGTACACAGAATCAGCACACGCCTCTTCTCACTCATCGCGTCACCTCATCTTCACTCACCGCGCCGTCTCGTCACACTCATCGCGTCGCCTCGTCGTCGCCCGCGCGTGGGACGACGACTCTGTCGGCCGTCTCCGGAAGCGCGGGGACGAGCCAACGGAAGAAGAGCGTCGCCGCCGCGCCGCCCGCCAGTTGCGCGGCGATGAAGGCGGGCGCGTCCGCCGGTCGTATGCCGGAGAAGGTGTCGGTCACGGTGCGCGCCAAGGTCACGGCCGGATTTGCGAAAGAGGTCGAGGCCGTGAACCAGTAGGCGGCCGTGATGTACGCGCCGACGGCGAAGGCCGCGACGGGCGCGCGCTGCACACGCGCGCACCCCCACACGACCGCGAGCAGCCCCCAAGTGGCGACGAACTCACTAAACACCTGCGCCCCACCCGCGCGCGCATGCCCCGACGCCGTGAAGAGTTTTTCCTCAAACATCAAGTGCGCGGCCGCCGTGCCGACGAACGCGCCCGACACCTGCGCGGCGACGTAAGCCGAGGCCGCGCGCCGCGTGAGGCCGCCCTGCCATGCGTCGGCGAGCGTCACGACCGGGTTGAGGTGCGCGCCCGAGACGGGGCCGAACGTGAGTATCAAACAGACCAGCCCCGCCCCCGTCGCCAAGGCGTTGGCAAGCAGGGCGAGCGCCGCGTTACCATTCGCGAGGCGCTCGCCCATGATGCCCGAGCCGACGACGACGGCGACGAGAAAGGCCGTGCCCACGGCCTCGGCGGCCGCGCGCCGCTTCAGGTCGAACTGCCGTCCGTCACTCGCCATCTTATGCGCGCCGCTTTAGCTCACGAGCAGCAAGACGACGCGGGGGCGGCCTGCGTCGCGAGCGCGGGCGCGTCGGCCGCCTGCTCCACTTGCGGCTGGCAGCAGGAGGAGGTGACGGGGAGGTTGTCTTCGAGGACGACGAAGGCCTCCCACTCGTTGCCGTCGGGGTCGCGCACCCAAGTCTTGTCCTGCAAAGCGTAGCAGCAGTTGACCTGCATCTCGTCCTCGGTCACGAGGCCCGCCTCGGCCCAGCGCGCGCGCACGGCCAACACGTCCTCGGTCGAGGAGAGCTGTATGCCTAGGTGCGAGAGCGCGCCGCGCACGACTCCGGGCCGCTCGTTCAAGGTCAGGTTGAGCGGCGGGTTCTCGACGTCGAACTTCGCGTAGCCCGCGCGCCTCTTCGCCGGCTCAAGCCCCAACATCTTCGTGTAGAACTCGACGCTCCGCTCGACGCTCGAAACGTTGATCGCCAGATGCGCCTTCAAAGCCTTCACCGTCTTGCTTTCCATCACATGCCTCCCTTAAGATTCATATTCGCCCAAGCGAATGCGAACCGGATACTACACCGCCCGAACATATATGTCAAGACGTATTCGTAAATTGTTTTCAACGCGGCGACGCTCGCGTATGATGTGGGCGAAGGGACGGGCGGAGGCGTGTCCGAGTTTGTGATTGAAGAGATGCGCGCGGGCGACTGGGAGGCGGTGCGCTCGGTCTACGCCGAAGGGTTGGCGACGGGCGACGCGACCTTCGAGACCGAGCCGCCCGTCTGGGAGCGTTGGGACGCTTCGCATCACACCTTCGCGCGGCTCGTCGCGCGCACGCGAGAGGGCGATGCAGACGTCGCGGGTTGGGCCGCGCTCAGTCCGGTGTCGGCGCGTCCCGTCTACGCGGGCGTGGCCGAGGTGAGCGTCTACGTCGCCGAGCGTTGGCGCGGGCGCGGCGTGGGACGCGCGCTCCTCGAAGCTCTCATCAAAGCGTCGGAGCGCGAGGGCGTCTGGACTTTGCAGGCGAGCGTCTTTCCGGAGAACGAGGCGAGCGTGCGTCTGCACAAACTTTGCGGCTTCCGCGAGGTCGGCCGACGCGAGCGCATCGGACGCCTGCGCGGCGCGTGGCGCGACACGCTACTGCTCGAACGTCGCAGCCGCGCGGCCGGCATCGACTGAAAGATTTTTCAAGGAGGGACGAGGGCCGTTATGGCTTCCAAAGAACGTGAGATGGAGCTTCTCTTCAAGGCGCTGGCGGACAGGACTCGCCTGCGTCTTCTGAACCTGATGGGCGGCGGCGAAATCTGCGTCTGCTTCCTCGTCGAAGTCCTGCGCACGAACCAGCCGAAAATCTCGCGCCACCTCGCCTACCTGCGACGCGCTGGCGTCGTCGCGGCGCGGCGCGAGGGCAAGTGGATACACTACCGCGTCGTCGCGCCGCCGGGCGAGCACGCCGCGCGCGTCTTCGCGGAGGTGATGCGCTGGCTGGCCGAAGACCGAGAGATGCAACAGGATCGCGCTCGTCTGACGAACATCTGCTGCGCGCCGCGTCTGCCCGTCGCGCTCCAACACGCGCCGCGCCCGTCGGTGGCGCAGTGATGGATTTGAGTGAAGCGCGCCGCACGAGACGATGATGAGTAAAAAGGTTCTCGCCGCGTTGATACCTGAGCCGGGCGCGCCGGTCGAGGTGCGCGAGCTTGAAGAGCCGGAGCTTGAAGATGACTCGGCCCTGCTCGAAGTCGAGCTGAGCGAGGTCTGCGGGACGGACGTGCACTTGCAGCAGGGCCGCCTCGCGGGCGTCCCCTACCCTCTCATCCCCGGCCACGTCTCCGTCGGGCGTCTCGGCAAGATTCGCGGGCGACTCTTCGACGTCGACGGCCGCCCCTTCAGAGAGGGCGACGCCGTCACCTTCCTCGACGTTCACCGCACGTGCAACGCCTGCTGGCATTGCCTCGTCGCCAAGGCTTCGACGCGCTGCCCGCGACGCAAGGTCTACGGCATCACCTACGGCGCGGCCGACGGACTCTGCGGCGGCTGGGCCGAGAAGATTTATCTGAAGCCGGGGACGCGCCTGATACGTCTCGCCCCGGACGCCTTCGAGAACTTCATGGCAGGCGGCTGCTCTCTGCCGACGGCTTTGCACGCAATCGAGCGCGCCGAAGTGCGTCTCGGCGACACGGTGCTCGTCTTAGGCTGTGGCCCGGTCGGACTCTCATCAATCATCTTCGCGCGTCTGTCGGGCGCGCTGCGCGTCATCTCGACGGGCGCGCCCGCCGCGCGTCTCGCTGCGGCGCGCGAGGTCGGCGCGCACGCCACGCTCGACATCGAGACGCACGACGAGCGCGAGCGTCTTGAGTGGGTCTTATCAGAGACGGGCGGGCGCGGCGCGGACGTGACGATTGAGGCGACGGGCGTGCCGCGCGCCGTCGTCGAGGCCATGCGCTACACGCGCGACGCGGGCCGTGTCGTCGTCGTCGGTCAGTACACAGACCACGGCGACGTTTCCTTCAACCCCCACCTCGACCTCAACCGCAAACACCTCGACGTGCGCGGCTGCTGGGGGTCGGATTTCTCCCACTTCTACCGAGGCGCGCAAATCATCTCCGACCCCACTCTCGCGGCCCCTTGGACGCGC
>DASUNL010000002.1:0-5190 GCA_036277175.1 Pyrinomonadaceae bacterium
GCGACGGCGACGTCTCGCGCCGCGAGTTCCTCGGCCCGCCCGACGCCTTCCGGAAGCTCGACCGCGACGGCGACGGCCTCATCACGGACGGCCGCGAGCTGTTCGGCAACTTCACTTGGCAGCAGATTACGCCCCGCCCCAACGGCTTCGTCGCACTCGCCTACTTCGACGCGCCCGAGCGCGGCGGGAACTCCGACGGCCGGGTTGACGCGCGCGACGCGGTCTTCACGGCCCTGCGCCTCTGGCGCGACACGAACCACGACGGCGTCTCGCAAGGCGAGGAACTGCACCCGCTCGCGTCGCTCGACGTGGCGGCGCTCGAACTCGACTATAAGGAGTCGAAGCGCGAGGACTCGCACGGCAACCGCTTCCGCTACCGCGCGAAAGTCGAGGACACGAAGAAGGCGAAGGCGGGACGTTGGGCGTGGGACGTCTTCTTAGTCTCCGCGCCCTGACCTCTTTGACACGGCGGCGCGCGCCTCTGCTATCATCGTCGCCCGGAGATGTTGAGAGAAGCCGCGCAGAGAGTTGAAGCCGTCGTGTGCCCGCCCGCGCGCGCGCCTCGCCGCACGACCGCGTGCGCCCTGACGCTGGCGCTACTCCTCGTCGCGCTCGCGCCCGCGTGCCAGAAGGTTGAGGACGCGGTGACGGTTCGCCCGCGCTCTCTGCGCGACGTCCCGGCCGAGCGGCTCGCCTTCCGCTTCGAGCCTGACGTGGCGGAGGAGAACCTGCCCGACCCGCTCAAGGCCGAGTCGGCGTCCGATGCGAAGCTCGAAGCGATTCAACGCGACTTCGAGACGCGCCGTCCCAACGACGCGCTCATCCGCACAGTGCTGTCGCCCGACGGGCAGCGCGCCCTCGCCCTCTACGCGACCAACGAGATACAAGACCCGGACTTCCGCCTCGACCTCTACGGCGCGGACGGGATGTTCATACGCAACATCCTGCCCGCAGACATGATTGGCACGTTCCCCGACTCGGTCGCGTGGTCGCCCGACGGCCAGCGCGTCGCCTTCACGGGCGTCCGCAACCCCGCGCCCGCGCCCGCGCCCGACCCCGGCCTTGAGACGACCGCGCCGCCCGAGCCGGGCGCGTCAATCGACCCCGCCGCCACGCCCGACGTCGCGCCCACCGTCGCGCCCATCATCGCATCCGTTCAGACCTTCTTGACCGAGCAGGTCTACGTCTGCAACCGCGACGGCTTCGAGCTAAAGCCCCTGACGGCGCGCGAAGGACTCATCTACTTCGGCCTCTCTTGGTCGCCCGACTCTTCGGCCGTCGCCGCGCTCGCCTGCCGCGAGGACGAATGGAACGGGCGCAAAGAAAAGGGCGAAGCGCCCGGAGGGCGTCCGCGCATCGTCGCGCTCGACGGGCAGGAGCGACTGCTCGACGACCGTCTCTCGGACGCCGCGCCCGCGTGGTCGCCCGACGCCTCGAAGGTCGCCGCCGCGTTCGATAAGACCGTCGCCGTCTACGACGCCATCGGCGCGCGCCCGACCGGCGCGAACCTCCCGCTCACCAACCCGCTCTGGGCCTCTTCGGTCGAATACGACGCGCGACTCTTTAAGAAGGACGGCGGGGCGTCGCCGCCGCAGTCGAACGAGCAGCCCACGGACGCGCAGTCGCAGCCGACGCAGAAGGAAGTGCCGCCGGTCGGAAGCGTCGTGCTCAACTCTTTCAACCCGGTCGTCCGCCTCGCGTGGGCCGCGCCCGAAACGCTCTACGTGCAGACGGCCTTCGTGCGCTTCTACAGCAACGACCCCGTGCCCGTCTTCTCCTACGCGCGCTGGCACATCGTGCGCCTCTACCCGCAGGCGGCCGTCGTCAGTTGAAACGCTTTCATCGTTTGAAACTACTTCGAGGAATATTCCTTCTATGTTGACTTACCACAGCGTCGCCGAAATCTACGAGTCTCTGGACGGGACGCGCGAGCGACTGCGCGCGACGCTCGCCGGCCTGAGCCCGGAGGCCGAGGACTTCCGCGACTCTCCCGAACGCTGGACGATTGCCGAGATCGTCGAACACCTCTCGCTCGTCGAAGGACAAATCGGCCGCATCATGTCGAAGTTCATAGACAAGGTCGAGGCCGAGGGCGGCGCGGCGTCGGGCGCGGGCGCGACGCGGACTCCGCTCGTCGATTTAAACTCGCACGCCGAGCGGATGGCCCAAGGGTTCGACGCGCCGGAGACGGCCCGGCCGAAGGGCGGCGTCCCCGTCTCCGAATCGCTCGCCCGCCTCGGCGCTTCGAGCGAGGCGATACGCGCGCTCCGGCCGCGCGTCGAGACGCTCGACCTCTCGTCCGCGCGCTTCCCGCACCCGGCCTTCGGCCCGCTCGACATCTACCAATGGCTCGCCGTCCTCGGCCTCCACGAGGAGCGCCACCGGCGACAGATAGAGACGCTCAAAGACTCTCTGGCGCAACGCGCCGCGCCGCAAACTTAAGACGTCCGCCGCCCGACCGTCGCGGTTTGCGGCCACCGCGGCCGCGCACCTATAATCGTCCGGCGTTACAACACCGACGCCCTCTTAGCTCAATGGTCAGAGCAGCGGACTCAGTTCTTTGAAAGGTCTAAGTGGAGAAATCGGGATTATGAATTTCGGAGTGGCAGTTTAGACAAAGAAGCAAACACTTCCGGGCCTCGACCACGAGCGTTTCCCATGAAGTGTTTGAGCAACTTCTGAGGTCAATGCCGAAAGACTTGGCGGTGGGGTCGAGGTGGTGGAAAGCCAGCGCGGCCCTGTTGCGACTGTAGCCGCAACGCTCGCAGCGTCCGCCTTTCTCTCGAATCAGTAGCTGCCTTCTTTGACGGCCGCGCTGTTGCTGAGAGACGTAATTCTGATGCTTGTTGTGCGTAAAAGCGTTCTTACATTGACGTGAGCAGAACCGCGTTTGTCTGCCGCCCAATTTTGATTCGCAGACGAGACAAGCGCCTTCCATACGACCTCCAAAGTAGGGTTGCAAGCGTATCACAATCACCCTCCGTGCCGAGGCGGTTTCATGTGCGCTTGTAGAATCTGTCAAATTCGGGGAAGCCTAAGCCGCGAAAGCGGGACGGTAATCCCGAGCCAAGCCCCGGCCGCTAGTGGAAGCGGCGGGGAAGGTGTAGAGACTTGACGGCAGACGCCTCCGGGCGAAGAGAAAGTCCAGACCACAAAACTCCGGCGGCGTGATTCCCTCGGGGCGCGGCGAAAGCCGTAGTGGCAGGCATAATCCGTTGGTTGTAGGTTCGAGTCCTACAGAGGGCATTTACAAAAAAGCAGTTTGAGGCGACCATCGGGGTCGCCTCATTAATTTTTGGATTCGCCAACCGCGCCGCGCGGGGAAGGCTCTACAGAGATGGCAAACGATATGATAGGCGTCGGCATCATCGGGGCGGGGTTTGCGCGGACGACGCAGATACCGGCGTTTAGGGCGTGCGAGGGCGCGCGCGTGGTGGCGATTGCGAGCGGGCACAGGGAGAACGCCGAGAGGGTCGCGCGCGAGTTCGAGATTCCTTTCGTCGGCGAATGGCGCGAGGTCGTCGCGCGCGAGGACGTTGACTTGGTCTGCGTCACGACGCCGCCCTCGACGCACGCCGAGATGACGCTCGCCGCGCTCGACGCGGGCAAGGCCGTCCTCTGCGAGAAGCCGACTGCGATGAACTTCGAGGAGGCCGCGCGGATGCGCCGCCGCGCCGAAGAGTCGGGCCTCGTCGCGCACATCGACCACGAGCTGCGGTTTCTGCCCGCGCGACTTTTGATGCGCGAGACCATCGCCTCCGGCCGTCTCGGCCGCGTCTGGCACGCGAAGGTCAACTTCCGCGCCGACTCGCGCGCCACGGACGCGCGCGGTTGGGACTGGTGGTCTGACGCCGAACAGGGCGGCGGCGTCCTCGGCGCTTTAGGCTCGCACGCCGTCGATTCGCTCCACACGCTCCTCTCGACGCGCACGCGCGAAGTCTCCTGCACGCTCGCCACGCACGTCCGCGAGCGCGCGGGCGATGACGGCGCGCCTCGCCCCGTCACCTCGGACGACGAGGCGAACCTGCTCCTCAACTTCTACGACTCCGACGCCTGCGAGGGCGCGACCGGCGCGGTCTCGCTCTCGGTCGTCGAGGCGGGCGTGGGCGAGCACACCGTCGAAGTCTTCGGCTCGCGCGGCGCGATGCGCACCGACGCGACGGGCGCGCTCTTCGAGGCGAAGGTCGGCGGCAAGGTTTGGGAGAGGGTTGACACTGAAGAAGCGCCGCTCGCCGAGGGGATGCAGGACAACGAGTGGTCGCGCGGCTTCACGGTCTTCGCGCGGGCGCTCGTCGAGGAGGTGCGAAAAGGTGGGCGGCGGGGCGGCGTGCGCGGCGCGGCCACCTTCGAGGACGGCTACCACGTCCAGCGCGTACTCGACGCCGCACGCGCCTCGCACGAGAGCGGCTGCCGCGCCACGGTCGGCGACTGAGAACGCGCGTGGCCGCAGGGCGTCAGGGATGAAGCAGGGAGTTCTCATCGCGCGATGAAGAAGAAGGTTCTCATCGCGCTCGCGCTTATGTTGGCGGCGGGCGTCGCGGCCTTCTTCATCGTCGCCCCGGTCGCGCTTGACCGCGCCTACAACACGACCCACAGCCCGCCGCCTTACGCGGCTTCCGAACGCGCACGCGCGCTCCACCAAAAACTCTCCGTCGCAGACCTCCACGCCGACACGCTGCTCTGGCGGCGCGACCCGCTCGCGCGCTCTACGCGCGGCCACGCCGACCTGCCCCGCCTCGTCGAGGGCGGCGTCAGTTTGCAGTTCTTCACCGTCGTCACGAAGTCGCCGCGCGGACTCAACTACGAGTCGAACGAAGAGGACGCATTCGACAACATCACGCCGCTCGTCGTCGCGCAAGGGTGGCCCGCGCCGACTTGGACGAGTCTTCGGGAGCGCGCCCTTCATCAAGCGCGACGCCTCCGCGACGCGGCCGCGCGCTCCGAAGGTCGGCTCGTCGTCATACGCACTTCGCAAGACCTCGCGCGCTTCGTCGAAAGACGCGGGGCGGGCGAGACTCGAAACGTCGCCGCGCTCCTCGGACTCGAAGGCGCGCACGCGCTCGAAGGCGACGCCGCCGGCGCGCTCGACGCGCTCTACGACGCGGGCTTCCGCATGGTCGCGCCCACGCACTTCTTCGACAACGAGTGGGGCGGCTCGGCCCACGGCGCGCGCAAAGGCGGGCTGACGGA
>DASUNL010000003.1:0-3101 GCA_036277175.1 Pyrinomonadaceae bacterium
ACTCGGCGAGCTGGCGCTGGCCTTCAACGAGATGTCGGCCAACATCGAGAACCTTCTGGAAGAGCGCGTCGAGCGCGAGCGTCTGGAGCGCGAGGTCGAGATCGCGGCCGAGGTGCAGGCGCAGCTCTTCCCGCGCAGCGTGCCCGCGCTGCGCACGGCCGAGATAGTCGGCGAGTGCCGCGCGGCGCGCGGCGTGGCCGGGGACTACTACGACTACATAGAGGTCGTGCCGGGCCTCGTCACACTCGCGCTCGGCGACGTGTCGGGCAAGGGCGTCTCGGCCTCGCTCGTGATGTCGAACTTGCAGGCCGCGCTCCGCGCGCAAGTCGCCATCATCGCCGAGCGCCTGAAGATGGTGCGGCGAACTCTGCCGGTCGGCATCACGGCGGGCGCTCCGTCGTCCGCTTCTTCTTCTTCTTCTTCTTCTTCGTCGTCGTCGGCGACGGAGCTGGCGTTGGACGCAGGGCCGTGCGGCGTGACGGGCGTGGACACGGCCTGCGCCGTCGAGAACATGGTCGCGCAGCTTAATCACCAGCTCGCGCTCAGCACCGACGCCAACCGCTTCGCGACGCTCTTCCTCGCGCTCTACGACGACGCGGCGCGAACGCTCCGCTACACGAACGCGGGGCACAACGCCGCCATCCTCGTCCGCGCGGACGGGCGCGTCGAGCGGCTCGACCGAGGCGGCACGCTCGTCGGCGCGTTCGAGTGGGCGCGCTACGAGGAGGCGCAGATTCAGCTCGCGCCGGGCGACGTGCTCGTCGTCTTCTCCGACGGCATCAGCGAGGCGCAGAGCCACACAGGCGAGGAGTACGGCGAAGACCGCCTCGCCCAGTTCGCCGCCGACCGACGTGACCTCACGCCCGACGAGTTGCGCCGCGCCATCTTCGACGAAGTCGACAACTGGACGGGCGCGCAGGAACGCGGCGACGACCAGACGCTTGTGATTCTCAAAGCCGTGAACAGTGAATCGTAAATCGTAAATCGAAATGACAGACGAAGGCCCGGCTTGAGTTTAAAACTCAAGCCGGGCCTTCGTTCAACTACGATTCACGATTTACGATTCACGACTTCACGATTCACGCTGTGATGATGGCGGCGCGCGCGCCCGTGAGTTCGGAGAAGTCTTTGGTGTAGATGGTGGCGACCTTGCGTACGCGGCGGATGGATTCGACGACCTCCTCGGTCGAGACGAAGCCGTTCTCGGCGTAGGCGACGGCCCACGCGGGGATGTGCCCGGCCACGTCCAAAAGCTCTTCGACGTGACGCAGGTATTGCTGGCGCGTCTCGGCTCGCGCGCCCAAGCGTCCGGCACGCGCCGACTCGAACTCGTCCCAGAAGTCTTCACTGCCGCGCACAAACTCCTCGCGCCAAGCCCACGCCGAATCGCGCGCGCCCGCGCGCGTGGGGCGGGGGAGTCGGAGGAACAGACAGTCGGCCCGCTCGGCGGCGAGGAAGTCGCGCGCGTCCTTGTTGGCGCTGCGGTTCGTTTGCGAGTTGTTGACGGGCGCGGGCGCTGCCTCCCAGAGGCGCGTGAAGACTTTCGAGAGCGGCTGCCGCAGCTCGCGCGTCTCGTCGTCGAACGAGAGCGCGTAGTCGCCGACCGACATCACGAGCGAGAGCGCGAGCGCGCGCTTGACGGGGTCTTCGAGTCGCTCGGCCGACGCGCGCACGTTGTCGAACCACCAAGCGTCCGTCTCGCCGAACCACTTGCCCAAGGCGGCGTTCTGCAAACGGTAGCGCGGCACGTATGCGTCTTCGAGGACGGCCGCCACGTCGTCCTTCGTCAAGCTCACGGTGTTGTTCTCGACGCGCGCGAGACACTTCGTCGCGGCCCAGCGCGCGGGGTCGTTCGAGGAGACGCCGACGCCCCAGCGTTTGAGATAAACGTCGAGCACGGGCTCGCCCGCGAGAGGGTTGACGGCCGTGCGGAACTTGAGACGGCGCAGGATGCTCAGCTCGAAGGCGAGCCAGCCGTCAGGTGCGGGTTCGAGCTGCGGGCGGGGCGTCATCTGTGTCTTCGGAGTCGTAAAGGGTTCTCAAGGAGTCTCTAAGTCTTAAGCTCGGGCGGCACGCTGCCGAAGCCGACCTCGACCGTCTGACCTTCCGCCTCGCGCGCGGGCGTCGCGTTCTCACGGGGAAGAGTCGCCGCCTCGTCCGTCGCCGCCTTGTCAGTCGCAGCTTCAACGCTGGGAGCGACTTCCAAAGGCTGTGCCGTCTCGCGCACGTCCAACGCCTCACGCTCGCGCGCGAAGGAACGCAGCTCGGCCGCGCCGCGCAAAGAGAGCAGGGCGCGCACGACGCGCGGGTCGAACTCAAGGCCCGCCCACTCGGCGAGGTGTCGGCGCGCCTCCTCTTCGGTGAGCGCGGGCCGGTGCGGGCGCGCGTCGGTGAGCGCGGCGTAGGCGTCCGAGGCGCGGAGGATGCGCGCCTTCAGAGGAATCTGCTCGCCGCGCAGGGCGTCCGGGTAGCCCGCGCCGTTCCACCACTCGTGATGCCAGCGCACCAAGAGCTGCGCGCCGCGATCCGCGCCGACGCGCGCCGCCTCCTGCTCGCCGATGACGGGGTGACGCCCGAGGTCGAGACGCTCTTCTTCGGTGAGCGCGCCCGCGCGCTTGATGTAGTCGCGCCCCATCGCCATCTCGCCGATGTCGTGAAGGAGCGAAGCGGAGACGAGCGACGCGCGGTCGGCCGCCGACAGACGGAACAGGCGCGCGACCTCGTCGGCGATTTTCGCGACGCGCAAAGCGTGCGGGTGCGCGTAAGCCTCGAACTCGTCGACGGCCGACGCGAGACGCGCGAACGCCTCGTGCGCCGCGCGCTCGCTCTCGTTGAATTCGTTTTTCGCCGGAGGCATAAGATCGGAGTTCAAAGTTTAAAGTTCAAAGCCCGAACTGACAAGCGGGAGTGAAGGCAAAAGGACGAGGGCCGTCAATCGTGAATCGTGAATCGTCAATCGAAAGAGCCTGTCTTTCACGATTCACGATTCACGGCCTCCGTCCTTTTGCCTTCTTTGAGGCGGTTGCGTTTTGCCCCTCGCCTTCATATAATGCGCGGGCTTCCGGACACGGCCGAGCAGGGTGGCGAAGGGCGTCCGGGGC
>DASUNL010000004.1:0-7730 GCA_036277175.1 Pyrinomonadaceae bacterium
CCGTCCGCGCGAACTGCCCGCCCGTTCGCACGTAGAGCGTGCCGCGCGCCAAGAGCATCTCGGGCGTCAGGCCCAAGTCTTTCGACTCCCAAGCCTCGCGTCCGTCCGAGCGCGAGACGGCGCGCACGCGGCCGCGCCCCGAGAAGTAGACGAACGAGGAGTCGGCCACCGGGTCGGCCTCGGTGAGCGCGAGTCCCTCTTCGTTGACGCGAAACTTCTCGCGCCGACGCTCCTGACCCGTGCGCGCGTCGAGCGAGGTGACGCCTTCGTAAAAGAGGTAGAGGCGTCCGTCGAGGAAGGCGGGCGCGCGGTAGTTGTCGAGCGTGTATGAGACCTCGTCGTCCTCGTCGCCGCCGAGCGCGGCGGGCATCATCTCGACCTCGCTCTCAAGCTCGCGCTTCCAAAGCTCGCGGCCCGTCGCGGCGTCGAAGACGTGTACGTATGGCTTTCGCTTGAAGCCCTCGCGCGGACGCCCCCGCGCGTCGCGCGCGAAGACGACGGCGAGCAGACTCGACTCCGGCTCGAACGTCATCTGCATCACCGCGCCGCGCACCCGCTCGGCACGCCACAACGCGCCGCCCGTCATCAGGTCGAGCGCCTCGACGCGCGTCCGCTCGCCGCGCTCGGCGGAGACGAGCAAAACGTCCGTGCCGGGGACGTGCGCCACCTCCGTCTCCGAGATGCGCGCGCCCTTGCGCCGCCAGAGCACCTCGCCCGTCTCCGCGTCGAGCGCGTAGAGCGACTCCTGCGTCCCCGCGACGAGCACGCCCAACTCCGTCGTCTGGTAGAAGCGGACGCGCCCGTCCAACTTCGCCGACCAACGCTCGCGCGCCTCGGCCGCGCCCGCGCACGCAATCGCGATGAGCGCGAGCGCCGACGCGCGCCGCAGCAGTCTAGTCTTGATGAGAGCCCTCACGTGTTGAAGCATGGCCGCAAACCCCTTCAGTCGGAAGTTTCGCCGCAGGGAGAAGCGGACGCTTGCGCGAATTATACCGCAGCGCCTCGGCTCACCCCTCATCGGCCGCCGCCGCCTCCAACGTCGCGCGCGATGCGCCGCGCCGCGTCAGGACGAGCGCGACGCTCAGGAGGATGAACGCGCCGCCGACGAACGTGCGCCCCGTCAGCGTCTCGCCCAGCACCAGCGCGCCGAGCAGCACGGCCAGAAGCGGCTCGACGATAGCCATCAGCAGAACCTTCGTCGCGTCCATGCGTTTCAAGAGCCAGTAGTTGAGCCAGAAGGCGGCGACCGACCCGGCCAGCACCAGATAGACGAGCGAGACGACGGCCTTCGTCGTCCAGTTGAACGCGAGCGGGTTGCCCTCGACGGCGAGGCCGTAAGTCAGAAGCGGCAGCATGCCGCAGACCATCTGCCCCAACATCAACGCCGTCGGGTTCAGGTGCGCGCCGCGCGCCTTCACCAGCACGTAGGCCAGTCCGACGAAGACGGCGGCCGTCGTCACGGCGACGCAACCCCACAACGCCTCCCAACCGGCGACGCTCAACTGCTCGGACGAGATGACGGCGACGCCCCCGACGCCCAAGGCGAGCGCGGCCAGCTTCGCGGGCGTGATGCGCTCTTCTCTGAGCAGGCGGTGCGCGAAGAGAAGACCGAATGCGGGCTGCGTCGATTGCAGGACGGCCGTCAGTCCCGAAGGGATGAACTGCGCGCCCCAGTAGAGCAGAGCGTAGTTGAGGCCGAGGAGAAGAAAGCCCGTCACGGCGACGAGCGCGAGGTCGCGCCCCCGTCGCGGAAGCGCGATGCGGCGCGCGACGACGACGGGCGTAAGCACCAAGACGGCGAGCAGCAGACGTAGGCCCGCGAAGCTCACGGGCGGCAAGTCTTCAAGCCCGAGCTTGATGAAGAGCCACACCGTGCTCCAAATCAAACAGACCCCGACCCACACCAGCAAGATTCTCATCCCTCGCCCCGCCCCCTCCCCTTCGTCTTCGCTTCGTCTTCGACACAACTGCCGCCGAGTATAAACGCCCGCGCGCCCTTTATGCCCCGCCTGTTCACACAGATTTCAGTCGTAATTCAGACGGATGTAACACGGCCCGCCTAAACTTTTACGTTCGGACAGCTCCCGACAAGCACACAGACAGGAGATGCCATGCCCCTCTCGAAGAAGTTGACGCGCCCGGAGAAGTTTGCGCGCCCGAAGAAGTTTGCGCGCGCGGCCCTTGCTCTTTCAGCCGTCGCATCCTTGCTCGTCGCGGCGGCTTGCGCTCCGGCCGACTCGCCGGGCGGCGCAACTCCCGGCGGCGCGGTGCGTCTGCAAGGCGCGGGCGCGACCTTCCCCGCCCCGCTCTATCAGAAGTGGCTCGCCGAGTATAAGAAGACGAACGCGGCCGCGCAGATCGATTATCAATCGACGGGTTCGGGCGCGGGCGTCAAGCAGTTCACCGAGCAGACCATCGACTTCGGCGCGACCGACATGGCGATGACCGACGACGAGCTAAAGCAGGCCAACCGCGACGTCGTCCACATCCCGACCGTCCTCGGCGCGGACGTGATTACTTACAACCTCGCGGGCGTCGCCGAGCCGCTCCGCTTCTCGCCCGGTGTTATCGCCGATATCTTCCTCGGCAAGATTAAGCGTTGGGACGACCCGGCGCTTGGGGCCGACAACCCCGGCGTCACGCTCCCGGCCGAGGCCATCACGGTCGTCCACCGCTCGGACGGAAGCGGCACGACGGCCGTCTTCACCGACTACCTCTCGAAGGTCAGCCCCGAATGGAAAGAGAAAGTCGGGATGGGCAAGACCGTCAACTGGCCGACGGGTCAGGGCGGCAAAGGCAACGAGGGCGTGTCCGGCATGATTAAGCAGCAGCCGAACACCATCGGCTACGTCGAGTTGGCCTACGCCAAGCAGACGGGCCTGCCCGTCGGCCGTATCAAAAACTCCGCCGGCAACTTCGTCGAGCCGACGCTCGACAACATCACGGCCGCCGCCGCCGAGGCGCTCGCCGCGATGCCCGAAGACCTGCGCACCTCGATTACGAACGCCTCGGGCGCGAGCGCCTACCCGATTGCCGCCTACACCTACATCCTCATCGACCGCGAACAGCGCGACGCCGCCAAGGGCCGCGCGCTCGTCGATTTTCTCTGGTGGGGCATACACGACGGCTCGCAGTTCGCGCGCGACCTCGGCTACGCGCCGCTCCCCCCCACGGTCGTCCAGAAGGTCGAGGCGAAACTGAGCGCCATCGCCTCGGGCGGCAAACCGCTTCGTCAATGATGAAGGGCGCGAGGGTGAAGGATGAAGGGTGAAGGCGCGACGGCGTTAGTCGAACCGCTCGGCGGCGCGCGGCGGCGCTGGGACTGGCGACGCGCGCTCGCGCCGACGGGCGACGCGGGCGACGCCGTCTTCCGCGTCGTGCTTTTCCTCGGCGCACTCACGCTCGTCGTCATCGTTGCGGCGATGCTCGCGGCCGTCGCCTCAAGCTCGCTCGTCTCGATGCGCGAGTTCGGTTTCGGGTTTCTGACGAGTTCCGTGTGGAACCCCGTGAGCGGTGAGTTCGGCGCGCTCCCCTTCATCTACGGCACGGTGATGTCTTCCATCATCGCGCTCGTCATTAGCGTCCCGCTCTCTTTGGGCATCGCCGTCTTCCTCGTCGAGCAAGCGCCGCCGCGTCTCGCGCGCCCGCTCACGTTTCTGGTCGAGCTTTTGGCCGCCATCCCCTCGGTCGTCTACGGGCTGTGGGGCATCTTCGTGCTCGCGCCTGCCTTGCGCGTGTACGTCGAGCCGCCGCTCCAAAAGTACTTCGGCTTCCTGCCGCTCTTTCAAGGAAGCATCACGGGCATCGGGCTACTGACGGGCGGCGTCATTCTCGCCATCATGGTGACGCCGATTATCTCGGCGGTCGTGCGCGACGTTTTGGCCGCCGTCCCCGTCACGCAGCGCGAGGCGGCGCTCGCGCTCGGCGCGACGAAGTGGGAGGCGACGCGCGTCGTCTTGGCGAACGGCGGGCCGGGCATCGCGGGCGCAATCATTCTCGGATTGGGCCGCGCCGTCGGCGAGACGATGGCGATTACGATGGTCATCGGCAACCGCCCGAAAATCTCGGCGTCGCTCTTCGAGCCTTCGTACTCGATTGCCGCCGTCCTCGCCAACGAGTTCCGCGAGGCGACGGGCGAGCTATACGTCAGCTCGCTCGTCCAGTTGGGCCTGATTCTCTTCGTCGTCACCTTCATCATCAACGGCGCGGCCCGCCTCCTCGTCTGGAGCGTGACGCGCGGCACGAGCGGGACGGCGAGGGCGTGAGCGCGATGACTACGGACGGACGCGAGCAAAAGTCGGGACGGGCGCACGCGACGGGCGCGCGGCTTCGTCGCGCGACGAGTTACGTGATGACGAGTCTGACGGCCGCCTGCGCGCTCTTCGCCGTCGTCGTCCTCTTGCTCATCCTCGGCTACATCGCCGTGCGCGGCGTCACGTCTCTGAGCCCGCAGTTTCTGACCGACATCCCGCGCCCCATCGGCGAGGGCGGCGGCATCGGCAACGCCATCGCGGGGTCGCTCGTCCTGCTCGCGCTGGCGTCCGTAATGGGGATGCCGCTCGGCATCGCCGTCGGCGTCTATCTCGCCGAGTTCGGGTCGAACCGCTTCGGCTCGGCCGTGCGCTTTCTCGCCGACACACTGACCGGCATCCCCTCAATCGTCGTCGGCGTCTTCGTCTACACCATCATCGTGCTCCCGTTCAAACAGTTCTCGGCCTTCGCCGGGGGCGTGGCCCTCGCCCTCATCATGATTCCGATTGTCGCGCGCACGACCGAGGAGATGATTCGTCTCGTGCCCGCCTCCCTGCGCGAGGGGGCGCTCGCTCTCGGCGCGCCGCAGTGGCGCGTGACGATGGGCGTCGTGCTCCCGGCCGCCGCTTCGGGGATAGCCACGGGCGCGATGCTGGCGGTGGCGCGCGTCTCGGGCGAGACCGCGCCGCTGCTGTTCACCGCGCTCAACTTCAACGACTACAGCTATCATCTGAACCGGCCCATCGCGTCGCTGACGGTGCAGATTTACAACTACTCGATTTCGCCCTACGACGAGTGGCACGCGCAGGCTTGGGCGGCGACGCTCGTCCTCGTCGCGCTCATCCTCGCCATCAACGTCGCCGTCCGCTTCTTCACGCGGAAGCGGGTTTGACGAGTCACGCAACATGATGACCACCGCACCGAAACCCTTTGTCGAAACCGAAGCGCCGCGCGCGGCGACGGCGCAAGGCGTCGAGCCGCGCGCGGCCGACGCGCCGTCGAAGCTCGCCGTCCGCGACCTCAACTTTTTCTACGGCCGCGCGCAGGCGCTCTATCACATCTCGCTCGACGTCGAGGAGCGCGTCGTGATGGCCTTCATCGGCCCGTCGGGCTGCGGCAAGTCAACGTTCCTGCGCACGCTCAACCGGATGAACGACACGATTCCGGGGACGCGCGTCGAGGGCGCGGTGCGGCTCGACGGCGAGGACATCTACGCGCCCGGCACGGACGTCGTCCGCCTGCGCCGCCGCGTCGGGATGGTCTTCCAGAAGTCGAACCCGTTCCCCAAATCCATCTTCGACAACGTCGCCTACGGCCTCCGCATCAACCGTATGGCCGACGGCAAGTCAGACCTCGAAGCGCGCGTCCGCAAGGCGCTCGAAGACGCGGCGCTGTGGGACGAGGTGAAAGACCGCCTGAGGTCTTCGGCGCTCGGACTGTCGGGCGGGCAGCAGCAACGCCTGTGCATCGCGCGCGCTGGCCGTCGAGCCGGAGGTCGTCTTGATGGACGAGCCGGCGTCGGCGCTCGACCCCATCGCGACGCAGAAGATTGAGGAGTTGATTTTCGAGCTCAAGAAGCGTTACACCATCGTCATCGTGACGCACAACATGCAGCAGGCGGCGCGCGTCTCCGACCGCACGGCGTTCTTCTGGCTCGGCAAGCTCATCGAAGTAAACTCGACCGAGAAGATGTTCACGAACCCCGACCAGAAGCTGACCGAGGATTACATCACGGGAAGGTTTGGATAAAAGAAGCTGTCAGTGGTCAGCGTTCAGCTACCGGCCGAACAGAAAGCTGAATGCCGAAAGCTGAACGCTGAGTGCTAAATTTTTATGGAAAGACACAGAAGACTTGACGCCGAGCTGGACATGCTGCGCGACCGCGTGCTGCTTCTCGGCGGGGAGACCGAGACGGCGCTTGAGCGCGCGATGCACGCGCTCACCGAGCGCGACAGCGCCGTGGCCCGCGCGGTGCTCGCCGACGACGACCGCATCGACCAGCTCGAAGTCGAGCTCGACCGCCTCTGCATCGACATCATCGCCCTGCGCCAGCCGGCGGCGCGCGACCTGCGCTTCGTCGTCGCCGTCGCCAAGGTGACGCCGATTTTAGAGCGCATCGCCGACCACGCCTGCAACATCGCGCGCGCCGCCATCGACCTCAACGACGAGCCGCAGCTCAAGTCGCTCGCGGTGCTGCCGCGCATGGCCTCGGACGCCTCCGAGATGTTGCGCGGCGCGCTCGACGCCTTCACGCGCGGCGACGCCGCCTCGTCGCGCGCCGTCATCGCGCGCGACGACGCCATCGATGAAGCTTACGAGCGCGTCTTCCACGACCTCATCGAGCTGATGTCGCGCGACCCATCGACGACGGCGCGGGCCGCGCGCCTGCTCCTCGTCGCCAAGCACCTCGAACGCATCGGCGACTACGTCACGGACATCTGCGAGCTGACGGTCTACATGACGGAGGCCGCGTTCATCAAACACAGTAAGTAGCCGCCGTCAATCGACGTTCAGCTCTCAGCCGAACAAAAGCCGAGGGCTGAACGTCGAAAGCTCGATGCTTCTCTTATGCCGAAACCTGTTCTCATCGTCGAAGACGACCCGGACATCGCGGAGGGCCTGCGCTACAACTTGGAGCGCGAGGGTTTGCAGACGAGCGTCGCGGCGACGGGCGAGGAGGGCCTCAGGCTCGCGCTCGACCCGAAGAACGCGCCCGCGCTCGTCATCCTCGACCTGATGCTGCCCGGCATGTCGGGCACGGAGTTGTGCCGCCGTCTGCGTCGGGAGCCGCGCACGCGCCGCACGCCCATCATCATGCTCACGGCGCGCGCCTCGGAGGCCGACCGCGTCGCCGGCCTCGACCTCGGCGCGGACGACTACATCTCGAAGCCCTTCTCGGTGCGCGAGCTGTTGGCGCGCGTCCGTGCGGTCTTGCGCCGCGCGGACGAGACGGCCGCGGCGAGCTACGATGACGGGCGGCTGGCAATCGACTTCGGCGACATGCGCGTCTCGTGCGACGGCGAGGCCGTGCGCCTGACGCGCAAAGAGTTCTCGCTTTTGACGACGCTCGCGCGCGGCGCGGGCCGCGTCTCGACGCGCCAGCAGCTACTCGACAACGTCTGGGGCTACGAGTACTACGGCGACACGCGCACGCTCGACGTCCACATCCGACGCCTGCGCCAGAAGCTCGGCCCCTGCGGCGCGTGCGTCGAAACCATCGTCGGCGTCGGCTACCGCTTCGTCGGCTGCGCCGCACAAAACAGTGACGAGTGACGAGTGACAAGTAGTGACGAGTGACAAGTGACGAGCAAGAGTCTATGGTCTAGAGTCCGGCTTGCCCTCGCGCGACTGCTCGTCGGGCGCGACGCGGCGGCGCGAGGACACGACGCGGACTCGTCGGAGGCGCGCGAGGCGGCGCAGACCGCCCCGACCGTGGCGAGGGCCGTCGCGTCCGGCGACGTGCCGGCCGCCGCGCTGCT
>DASUNL010000005.1:0-11094 GCA_036277175.1 Pyrinomonadaceae bacterium
CGGCGAGCGTCGGCCCTTCGGGCGAGAACTTCCGCGCGACCGTCAGCACGCGGTAAGAGCCTTCGCCGCCCGCCTCGCGCGCGCGCAAAGTTCGCACGACCTCCGGCTCGCGCCACAACTCGTGCCCGCGCCCCGGCGCGTTTCGCCAACCGCTCGCGTGCCCCCACAGGCAGAGGTCGAAGACGACGACGATGAAAAGGAGCGCCGCCGCCCCGCGCCTTCTCCCCCGCGCGTAATTCCAAATCGCCCACGCGCTCAGGAGCGCGATGACGATTGGCATGAACAACTCGGGCGCGCGCAATAGACTGACCGGCGCGAGTCTGCCGAGTCGAAACTCCGACGGACGCCCGACGGTCACGGCCAAGACGGTCAGCGACACGAGCGACGCGCAGACAGCGGCCACGCGCGCGGTCGTCCCGCCGCCGTCGAGCGCGGGCGCGTCTTTGCTCGCGCGCGCTTTCGAGAGCGCAGTGAGAGCGCGCCCGGCGAGCACGGCGAGCGCGAAGTCAAGCTCCATCAAGTGGCGCGCGGGGACGCGGAAGAGGTTGAGGACGGGGACGCGGTAGACGAGTTCGTTTAAGTCGAAGGGCAGGAAGCGTCCGAGCGCGAGCGCGAAGGCGCAGACGGCGGCCGCCGCCCAGAACTTCGTGCGCGCGTCGCGGCGCACGGCGGGCGCGAGCGCGGCGAGTGCGAGCGGTGCGAGTCCGACGTAGCCGATGTACTCGGCGTAGAAGTCCGTGCCCGTGTAGGGCGCGCGGAAGAGCGCGCCGTCGCCGCCGCCCGAGAGGTAGGGCGCGAGGAGGGCGAGCGCGAAGCGCGGCGGCATCGAGAACGACGAGAAGAAGTCGTAACTTGCCTCGGCGCGCAGGGAGGCGCGCAGCAGTTCCAAGGTCGGGAGAATCTGCACGGCCGCGAGCGCGAGTCCCACGGCGACGAGCGCGAGCGCGCGAAGATAAGAGGCGCGCTGCTCGCGCGCGTCGGCGGCGTAGGCCATCGAGAGCGCGTAGGCCGCGACGAGGATGAGCGTGTAGGCGTTCGTCTGGCTGTGCCCGGCGAAGACCTGTAGCGCGACGACGGCGGCCAGCAGCGCGCCGCGCGTGCGCCGCCCCGTCGCGGCGTAGCCGTCCAACGCCCACAGAATCCACGGGAGCACGGCGGCCGTCTGCACGACGTTCGTGTGCCCGACCTGCGCGACCATGAACCCGCACGTCTGCCAGACGAAACTCGTGAGCAACGCCCCCTTGATGTTCGACCCGGCGCGCCGCGCGTAGAGGTATGCGCCGAGTCCCGCGACCGCGTAGGTCGAGAGCATCATCAGGTTCGCGGCCGCGTGCGCGGGGAAGACGAGGAAGAACCAGTTGAGCGGGAAGAGCACGCCGCCTTGCGCCGCGCCGAGGAGCGGCATGCCGCCGAAGACGTAAGGGTTCCAGAGCGGCAGACTGCCGCCCGTCAGGACGCGCGCGGCCGCGACGCGCAAGGGGACGTTAAAGATTGTGCCGTCGTCGGGCGTGAGGAAGACGCGGCCGAGCGCGGCCGGGTAGAAGTAGACGAGCGGCGCGAGCGCCGTGACTAGCGCGGCCAGCCGGTCAGGCGTTATCTTCACACGCGAGCTGTATGGAAGAGGCATTGAAGCGGGAAACGTCGCTCTCGCTCGAAGCGACCAAGGCCGGGGCGCGGCGCGCCTACTCGTCGGCGCGCGCTTACGTCTCGGCGCACGCGCACGCTGTTCTTTGCGCGTCGCTGCTCGTCGTCATGGCCGCGAACCTCTACACGGCCGTCCTGCAAAAGAGCATCACCAACGACGAGATAGTTCACATCCCGGCGGGATACTACCATCTGGTCGCGGGCGACTTCCATCTCAACAACGAGCACCCGCCGCTCGTCAAGATGTGGTCGGCGCTGCCGCTCCTCTTCGTCCAGCCCGAAGAGCCTCCGCCGCCCCAAGGCCCCGAAGAGAACTTCATGGAGCGCACGTGGGGCTATCACTCGCGCTTCTGGCAGGCGAACGGCGCGCGCTTCGAGTCGCTTTCTTTCTGGCCGCGCGTGATGATGATTCCGTTGGCCTGCGCGCTCGGCGCGCTCATCTTCATTTACGCGCGACGACTCTTCAACGAACGCGCCGCGCTGCTCGCCGTCGCGCTCTACGTCTTCGAGCCGACGGTGCTCGCGCACGGGCGCATCGTCCACACGGACTTACCTGCCGCGCTCACCTACCTGCTCGCCTTCCTCGCGCTCGACGTCTACGCGCGCGCGCCCTCCGCGCGACGCGCCGCGTGGCTCGGCCTCGCTACGGGCGTCGCGCTCGTCACGAAGTTCTCGATGTTGGTCTTAGCGCCGGTCTTGGCGGTCGTCGCGTCGGCGATGCTCTGGCGCGGGCCGCGCTCGGGCACGCCGCGCCGCCGCGTCGCCGCGCACGCGCTCGTCGTCGCGGGCATTGCGCTCCTCGTCGTCAACGCCGTCTACTACTTTCAAAGCCCGACGCTCGACGCGGCTGACGTGGGCTGGATGCGTCTGAAGTCCGCGCCCAACTTCGACGCGCTGATGACGGGCCTCGGCGCGCTCTCGAAGATTGTGCCGACCTACTTCCTGTTCGGCGTCTACAACGTCGGCCTGCACAACAGCGAGGGCCACGCCGCGTCGCTCCTCGGCGCGCACAGCGCGACTGGCTGGTGGTACTACTTCCCCGTCGCCTTCGCTTTGAAGACCTCGCTCCCGTTCCTGCTGCTCTCGGTCGCGTCGCTTCTCTGGTCGCTCCACGGGTTTTTCGTCAGGCGCGACCGGCGGTTCGCGCTCGTGCTCGTGCCGCTCGGCGTCTACGCGGTCGTCTCGCTTTCGAGCCACATCAACATCGGCGTCCGACACTTCCTGCCCACCTACCCGTTTCTGTTCGTCGCCTCGGGCGCGCTGCTCGACCGTCTATTGCGCGCGACCCGCGCGCGGCGCGCGGCGCTCGCCCTCGTCGCGCTCGCCGTCGCTTGGTCGGCCGTGGAGGCGGCGCGCGCCTACCCCGATTACGTGCCTTACATGAACCAGCTCGCCTCGGCGCGACCTCGCTGGTACTACCTCTCGGACTCGAACGTCGAGTGGGGCGACGACGTTAAGTCGCTCGCCGCGTACCTGCGCGCGCGCGGCGAGACCGAGGCGCGCACGGCGATTGCGGGCGGTTGGGGGACGCTTCACTTCTACGGCGTGCGCGGCCACGACATCCTCGCGGCCAAGGGCGGGCCGCTCCCGCCGACGCGCTACACCGCAATCGGCGCGGGCTACCTCAACGGCTCGACCGTCAGCGGCGGCGAGGACACCGACCGCCCGACCGAAGAGCAGCGCGTCAACTACTTCGCCCGCTACCGCGAACGCCAGCCCGAAGCCGTCTTCGGCAACTCCATCTACCTCTATAAAACAGTGACGAGTGACGAGTGACGAGCAAGCGTTCAGCACTCAGCGTTCAGCTATCAGCTTTGATGGAGCGGACGATGGCATGCGTTGAAGCGCGGCGGCTCTATGTCGCGGCGGCCGCGAGTTGACGGCTAATTGCTGAACGCTGAACGCTATCCCGTCACTGCCCTTTTGTGTCGCGCGATGGCCTCGCGGTAAACGTCGAGGGTCTGACGGGCGGCGCGCTCCCAAGTGTAGGTGGCGGCGTGCGCGAGGCCGGCGCGGGAGAGTCGCGCGGCGAGCGTCGGGTCGTCGAGCACGCCCGCGATGGAGTCGGCGAGCGCGCGCACGTCCGACGGCGGGACGAGCAGAGCAGCGCCGCCCGTCGTCTCGGCGAGCGCCGGGATGCGGCTCGCGACGACGGGCGCGCCGCACGCCATCGCTTCGAGGGGCGGCAGCCCGAAGCCCTCGTAGAGCGAAGGGTAGACGAACGCGCGGCAGGAGGTGTAGAGCGCGCGCAGGTCGGCGTCCGTGACGTAGCCGGTAAACGCGATGCGGTCTTTGACGACCCAGTGTGAGGCGCGAGCCAGAAGCTCGCGGTTGAGCCACCCGCGCGGCCCGGCGATGACGAGCCGCAGACGCAAGTCGTCGCCCCGACGCCGCACCAACTCCTCGAACGCCAGCACCAGCGCCATCAAGTTCTTGCGCGGCTCGACCGTCCCGACCGCGAGTAAGAAGTCTTCGCCGACGTCGAGCCGTCGGCGCACTTCATGCGCCTCCTCGACCTCCGACGGCGCGAAGACGCGGCGCGGCGCTTCGGCGACGGCGAAGACCTTCGACGGCGCGACGTTCATGTGCTCGCAGACCTCTCGACGGATGCTCTCGGTCGGCGTGATGATGACGGTCGCGGCGCGCGCCATGAGCGGCAGACGCCAGCGCGCGCGGAAGACGCGGCGCGCCTCGTGCGTCTCGGGGTGCAGGCGCGTCGAGAGGTCGTGGACGGTGAGGACGGTCGCGCACCCGCCCCAGACCGGCACGTCGTAGTTCGTCCCGTGGAACAACTCGTACCCGCGTCGGCGCGCGTGCAGAGGGAGTCCCAGAGACCACCAGCGGCGGCCGAGCGCACTGACGCGCACGCGCGCCACACGCAGGTTGTCGGGAAGCTTCGCCGATTGAGTCGCGCCCTCTTCGAGCGGCGGGAAGGTTGAAGGGTAGGCTAACTCGAACTCGTCGTCGGGCGCGGCCTCGGCCAGCGCGCGCGCCAGCTCGGCCGTGTAGTGGCCGACGCCCGTCTTGGGCGACGTGAGCGGCAGCGCGTCTAGGCCGATGAGCATAAAGAAGCGGTCAGCAATCAGCGGTCAGCGTTCAGCTTTCATCCTTCGACGAGCGGTCGGCGTCCATTTAAACGCACGACCGACGGAAAAGACAAAAAGCTGAAGGCTGACCGCTGACCGCTGACCGCTCAGTTAATCGTGATGCGCGGCGCGGTGTCGGCCGGGCGGCTGGTGAACGTGCCGGCCGGCGTCGTGATGGTGACGATGACGGGCACGTCGCCCGCGCCGGCCAGACTCGCCGGCAGGCGCACGATAATCTGGTCGAAACCGGCGGTGCGCGACGGCCCCGTCGAGCGGACGGGCGAGTCGGCCGTGCCCGTACCGATGATGTCGGTCGTCCCGATTCGCACCGTCACGTTCGCCGGGTTGGTGATGTTGCGCACGCCCGTCAAAACGATGAGCAACTCGGTCGGCGCTTGCTCGGTCTCGGTCGCCGTGCAGACGTTGCCCACGGGCCGCGTCGTCGTCACCGAGAACGGTTCGCCCGGCGGCGCGACGCACGCATTCGTCACGTTGAGCACGGCCGCGCGACCGCCCGCGCCGTTCGTCGAGGTGAAGATGTCGGGCGAGGCCGGGTGGATGTTGACGCTGGTGCGGATGACCGCGCCGTTGTTGTTGATGACGACGGGCACGCTCGTGTTCGCGCCCGACGGGACGAGGCCGACGGGGACGACGAAGTTTATCTGCCCCGCCGAGACGAAGTAGAGACCGGCGGCCGCGCCGCTCACGGAGACGGTGACGCCGCTCAACTCGACCGGCAGGGGCGGACGCCTCGTCGCCTCGTCAGCGTTATTCTCATCGACCTCCCTCGACACAGGCGCGAGCGTCAGCGTCGAGCGCGCGATGCCGAGCATGCCGGGCGCGAGGCCGCCGACGGCCGGGGGCGTCGGGCTGGGCGAGGGCGCGACGACGGGACGCTCGCTCGCGCCCGTGAAGAAAGAGACCGTGCCCGTCAGCTCGCTCGTCGCGGCCGGGACTATCAGGTAGAAAGCCTCAAACGAGTTGTCGGCGTTTCCGCCGCCGAGTTCCGTGGCCGCAATCGAGAAGGACGCGCGGCGCAAGGTGTCGCTCGGCTGCGGCTGCACGCTCGCGAACGGTGTCGGCAGGCGCGTCAGCTTTTGATAGTTAGCCGGCGCTGTCGTGCCCGAGGGGACGGCGACGGCGAAAATCTGCGTCAGGCGCGCCGTCGCCGTGCCGGGGTTAAGCCCGTCGGTCGAGTTCTCGGCGAGCACTTCGCCGTTGGTCGCGCGCAGGTTCAGAGACGAGGCGAAGACGACCGTCGCGCTGTCGCCCGTAAAGGTCGGGAAGCGTAGCACGTCGGCGATTTGTCCGGTCGGCGGGCGCTGGACGACGGCCGTAAACGTGCCCGACGAGATGTTGAGGACGTAGGCGGCCAGCGTGTTCTGAAGGTCGCCGCTGACCGTGCCGTTCGAGCCGATGTTGGCGAGGGTCTCGAAGGCGACGAACTGTCCGTTACGGCTCAGGCGTCGGCCGGGGCTGAGGATGATGGTCGGGTCGCCGTCGGTCGAGCGCGGCGTGGCCGTCACGGGGCGCACGTTCGAGGCGGCCGAGCCGTTGAAGTCGGCGACGTGAATTTCGCCGTTGCCGCGATTGCCCGCCGCCTCGGTCGAGTTGATGTCGGCCGTCGAGAAGAAGGCGATGACGGAGCCCGACCCCGAGAGCGAGGGGTTGTCGTTAAAGACGAACAGCCCCGACGTGACCGTGACCTGCACGAACGACGGGCTCGTGCGGTTGAAGACGAAGACTTCGGGGTTCGCGTCGGCGTTCGACGAGCCGCCGAGGTTCGTGATATTGCGCGTCGAGATGAAGGCGATGAACGAGGCGTCGTCGTTGATGGCGGGCGTGCGGTTGTCGTCGGCGATGAAGGGCGAGGCGGTGGCCGTGCCGGGCGTCGGCAGACGGCTCGCCGGGGTGCTTGTCACGCGCGACATCGTCCCGGCGGACAAGTCGACGGCCGTCACCTCGTCGCCCGCCGAGAGGTCGGCCGGCGCGACGGCGGGAATCTGGTAGGCGAAGATTTCCATGTTGCCGTCGGCCTGGAGCGCGGCCTTGTGCGAGTTGCCGTCGAAGTCGCGCGGGCTCACGCCGGGGGCGGCGTCCGAGTAGGCGTTCGACGAAAAGACGATGAAGCGCCCGTCGTGGCTTAGGGTCGGGCTGATGTTGCGCACCTCGACGTCGATGTTGTTCGAGTCGGTCGGGCTGGCGGCCGCGTCCTTGAGCGCGTGCTTCGTGTTCGTGATTTGGAAGATGCGGCGCTGCGCGTAGTCGAAGAGGAAGATTTCGACGTTGCCGTCGACGTTGTTGCGCGACGCGCTGCGCTCGGTCGCGATGTCGCCGGTCGACTCCATGACGACGAAGCGGCCGTTGCCGCTGATGTCGCCCGCGAAGGTGCTGCGGGCTTGGGGCGTCGGCGTCGGCGAGGGCGAAGGCGCGGGCGAGAAGGAGGGCAGCGACACCGTGTTGGTGATTTGCAGCACGAGGCTGTCGGGCGTCGGGCTGGTCGTCTGCGCCTGCGCAGTGGCCGAGGCGACGCACGTTAAGAAGGCGAGCGCGGCGAAGCGTCGGCGCGCGCCTGACAGACGAAAAGCTTGCTTCACGGGAAACCCTCCGAACCGGATCAACATAGCGGTAAAATTATAGACGCCCAAGGGAGACCGAGCGGGCCGTTGGTCGGGCGCGTCCCGAAATCCACGGGCGCGCCGCGGGTCAAAGACTGGCATTTTAAGCGTTTACAGACGCCCGCGCAAGCTGACCCGTGGTTTCAATAGTGAGCGCCGCCGGTGACGCTTCGGCTTCTGTGTGAAATAGAGACGCGCGCGGGCTTCGGCGGGTTGGCCGAGGCCCGCGCGCGTTGCGTGGCCGATGCAAACGCCCGTCTACTGGCCGAAGCGGTCGATGTACTCGCCCGACGTGAGAAACGCCTTGACCATCTCGGCCGCGACGAAGTTTCCGTTGAACTCGTTGAGCTTGCCCAACCAGAAGTTGTAGCCCGCGAAGTCCGTGTTCGGATGCTCGTTCGGCGCGCGCCGGAGGTAGCCGAAGTACTCGATGAGGACGAAGGCGCGGTTGCGGTGGAGGTCGCGGAAATCCCCGTCCTGCGCAATCGCGCGCAACACTTGCGCCCTAGTCATCGTGCCGTTCGTCAGTTGGGCCGTCAGGTTGTCGCGCTCGGCCTGCGAGATTGAGTTGCCCGCGTTATTCGCCAGCGTGGCGACGAACGTGCCCGGCGACATCGACGCCGGGAAGGCGTTCGTGAACGACTGCCGCGCGACGAACTCGTTGAAGAAGGCGACCGTGTTAGCTTCGAGCAAGCCCTCCGCGCCCGGCTGCCCGATGACGACGCCCCGGCCTATCTGGTGCGTGTCGGCGAGGAACGTGCGATACGGCAGGCGCTCGGCGGTGTTGAAGGCCGACTGGTAGGTCAGGTAGACCAGATAGCCGGTCTGCTGGAACTCGGTCGAGAGGAAGAAGGCCGCCGAGACGTTGACGCGCCGCGCCTCGCGGCACGCGACGTCCGTCCCGCACGAATCGATCTGGCTCATCCAGAAGGCTAGGCCCGCCGCATCGGCCTCGCGGTTGAAGAAGTCGAGATAGTGTTGGCGGACGAAGAACTCGGTGTTGAAGTTGGCGTCCCAACTGACGGGGCTCTGGCCGTTCGTCGCGTCCTCGCTCGTAATCTGGACGAGCGTCGTCGTCGGCGCGCTCAGGGTGCAGCCGACGGGGTCGCTCAACTGGATGGCGAACGACTCGTTCAACTCCTGATAGCGGTCGTTGATGAAGAAGATGCGAATCGACTTCGACGACTCGTTCGGCGCGAAGCGGAGCGTGCCGACGGCCGTCTCGTAGTCGGTGCGGTCGGTGGCCGTGCCGTTGTTCGTCGCGTACCTGACGCTCGCCGGGCCGCTGAGGTCGCCCGTGCGCGAGACGTTGACGAGAATCGAGCCGACGTTCTCGTTGCCGGCATTAGGGCCGGCCGCGAAGAAGACCGTGTTCGGGCCGCCCGGCGGGGGCGTCGGGGTCGGGGTCGGCGTCGGCGTGGGCGTCGGCGTCGGCTGTCCGGCCGGGGCCGTCCAGTTGAGGACGATGCTGCCCGAGTCGGCGTTGAATCCATCAACGGCGATGAAGTAGGTCGTTCCTGCCGTGACGCTGAACTGAATACGGCTCTGGACGTCTTCGCCGAGGACGATGTCGTCGTTCGAGGCGCGTTGGCTGAGCTGGGTGACGGCCGGGCCGCCGGTGTAAGCGGCAAGCAGGGTGTCGTAGCTGCTGCCGATGGTATCGAAGGTGGCTGTGCCCGTGCCCGGCGCTGTCCAGCGATACCAGACAGAGCTGCCGCCCGGATTGTTATTGGGTTCGTGGTTCGGCTCGCCCGGCTCCTCCGTCGCACCTAAGTTCGTGCCCGTCACCTGCCCCGTCGCGCCGGAGATGGTATGCGCGGCCGCGAAGTTGTCGTTGGCGGGGGCGGCCGGGCCTTCGCCCATCTGGTAGCCGAAAAAGTTAGCGGCGCGGACGTCGTTGGCCGTCAACTGCCCGCGCTGCCCGCGCGCGATGGTCGGGTCCATGATGCCGATGCCGGCGTTGTCCTTCCAGTGGCTCGCCTGATTGCCGTCGCCGTTCTCGCCGTTCGGGTTGCCGGTCGAGAGGCCAAGCTCGGGGTTGCCGTCGAAGTAGACCTGCGTGCCGCCGGTCGTCAGGATGCGGTTCGAGTTGGTGAAGTTGTTGCTGCCCGTGCCGGGGCGGAAGCGGAACAAGTCCCAGAGCGCGACGCGCACCGGCTCGTTCGGCGCGACCTCGCGAAGGCCGACGTTCGAGTCGAAGCCGAGCGCGTGGCCAATCTCGTGGACGGCGACGGCGTCGAAGTCTGTTTTGGTGTCGTCGATGCCGTTGCCGTTTGCGTCCGCCGGTGTGACGCCGCCCGGGGTCGGGTCGAAGTCGAAGCCGAATTCGGAGTTGAAGGCGATGGCTGGTGGGTCGCCTAAGTTCGAGCCGTCGTTGCGCGCGTCAGCCCCGAGGAGGCCGAGGGCACGCAGGTTCGGACTCTGCGTGACGACGGTCGAGGTGCTGGCAAGGTCGGTCGGGACGCTTCCCGTCGGGAGCGCGTTGTAGATGTTCGCCTCGCCGGGGCTGTCGGCGCGGTTGATGAGGCGCTGGCGGACATCCGGATAGCCGTCGGTGATGAACAGCCCCTGCGTGCTGGTCACGCCGAGCGTGTTGTCAGAGGGGAACGGAGTGCCGAAATGGTTCGGGCCGAAGTCAACGTCGATGACGATTGTAATCGGGTTTCTGATGAGCGCTTCCCACTTGGCGGCGGCGGCGGTGAAGGCGGCGATGATCTGCGCCGAGTTCGGCTGCTGCTGAAGCTGCGTCGTGGCGCGGAGGATGATGGTCATGTTGGCGACGGCCTCTTCGCCGCCGTCCTGTGCGGCGAGCGCGCCGTTCGCGTTGAGCGTGCGGTCGAGGTGGTTAATCTGGCGAAGCTCCATCCCCTCGCGCGAGTTGCGCAGGCGAAGCGCCTCGGCTGGCAGAGCGACGCGGCAGACCGTGCCGTCCTCCCCCTGCTGGATGATGAAGACGCCGCCCGCCTCTTCGCGCTGCCACTGCGGACGCTTGCTCGCGGTGGTCTTCGCCGCGGAGGTCTTCGTGACGGTCGTCTGCGCGCCGCCCCACGGGGCGAGTCCGAAAAGCATCACCTGCGCGAGCGCGACGGCCAACAGCGGACGCACGCGCGCCGAGAAGCCCGCAGCCCGCGCGCGCGCGGCGCGCAGGGAGCGCGGGGGGGAACTAAGCCTTTGATTCACTTCTCTCAACTCCTGATTTTATGAAGGCGGCGCACGAAGAAAACCCGAAGTCTCGTGCCCTCCGGGTGGGGACAAAAGAGGGCCGCGCCCGATGATTTCACTTAAAAACGGCCTGTTTCGCGCCGTCGCTGCGGGGGTTTGAGCCGACGTGAAAAACGCCAGTTTCGGCTCGCCTTTCTGATGCGCTCCTCACCCCGGAAGATGCACAAAATCTACTTATTTTAAGGCGTTACGGCGACGCCCTCACTGCCCGAAACGCACGAAGTACTCGTCCGACGTGATGAACGCCTTGACCATCTCGGCCGCGACGAAGTCGCCGCCGTGGTCGTCGAGTTTGCCGAGCCAGAAGTTGTAGCCCGCGAAGTCCGCGTTCGGCGACTCGTTCGGCGCGCGCCTGAGATACCCAAGATACTGCATCAGCACGAAAGCCTTGTTCTTCTGGCGCGCGCGGAAGTCCGCGTTCTCGGCAATCGCGCGCAAGACCTGAGCGCGCGTCATCGCGCCCGACCCGAGCGCGCTCGCGAGCGCGTCGCGCTCCGTCGCCGAGAGGGCGCGTCCCGCCGCAG
>DASUNL010000006.1:0-18279 GCA_036277175.1 Pyrinomonadaceae bacterium
TCACTTCGCCTCCTGCGCGAACGCCTCGGGGTGTATGAGTTCGGCGAAGCGCCGCGCGGCCGGGCCGACGAACTGCGAGGGGTGTATGAGCGAGGTGTCGCGCAAAGGGTGGACGCGCCCCTCGCGCACGGCGCGCACGCGCGGGAGTTCCTTCCACACGGCCTGCGTGTCTTCGGAGAGCGCGTTCGGCGAAGGCTGCATCATCAGGTCGATGATGATTTCGGGGTCGAGCGCGACGACGGCCTCCTTCTGAATCTTCCCCCAGCCCGTCGCGGCCGGGGGCGCGATACTTTCGCCGCCCGCGACTTCGACTAACTGCGAGATGAAGCTCCCCTCGGTCGCGGCATACAGGTCGCGCAGAGTTCCGGGCATGCGGTCGACGACGCAGAGCACGCGGCGTCGCGGACGACCCGCCACTCGCGTCCTCACCTCCTCGACCTCCGCGCGCGCCTTCGCGGCCAGCTCGCGCCCCTCGCGCTCGCGCCCGACGCCTCCGCCTATCTGCTCGATGGCTACGAACGCATCTTCGAGCGTCGCGCTCGGGACGACGAGCGTGCGAACTCCAAGCGCGTCGAGCTTGTCCTTGATGAAGGGCGCTTGCGCCTCGGCGAGCACGACGAGGTCGGGGCGGAACGAGGCGACGCGCTCAAGGTTCGTGTTCTGCCAGCCGCCGATGCGCGGGAGGTTTTTGACTTCGGGCGGGTAGTCGCAGTAGTCCGAGACGGCGACGACGCGGTCGAACGCGCCGACGCCGTAGAGAATCTCCGTCGCGCTCGGACTCAGAGAGATGATGCGCTCGGGACGCGGCGGCGAAGACGCCACGGGCGAGCCGATGCCGCCCGCACCAGACCCGATACCGCCATCACGTCCGCACCCCGCGCCGACGAGCGCCGCGCACGCGAGCGCGACGAAGAGGGAGGCGAACGCGCGTCGTCGATTGACGGTGACGCGCCGCGCGCGCGAGTTCCGACGCCCGCGCGCGTTGTTAAGAGACACGCTGACTCGCATCGACAGCTTTCCTCCCGTCCGTCTTTCTCACGTCCTCATTCGTCTTCTCGCCACGCGCGTCGTCGGCGCGGAAAGGGCAGTGACGACAGTTGTTTTCGCAGCAGTAGCCGCGCCGCAGGTGGTAGCGCGCGGTGAAGACGAACAGCGCGCCCTCAATGTAAAAGTCCTCGCCCTCGACGAGCGCGCACTTGTCTTTCGTCGTCATCTTTAAAAACTGTAGGCCGCGCCCGCGACGCCGAAGCGGCCCGGCGTGCGGAAGCCGTTCTCGTAGTACTCGCGGTCGAACAAGTTTTCGACCTTGCCGAAGACGCGCAGCGAACGCGACTCGCGGAGCGGCCAAGTGTAGCTCGCGCCGAGGTCGGCTTTCAGGATTCCTTTGAAGCTGTAGGCGCGGCTCGCGAACGTCCGGTTGTCGAAGAGCGGCGCGAGGTAGTCGCTCGACGCCGCGAGGTCGAAGTTAAAAAGCACGCGACGTCCGACGCGCTGCGTGGCGACGAGCGCGAACTGATGTTCCGCAATCCCGAACGAGCGGATGACGCCCGCGACCTGCGGGCGTCGCTGGTCGCTGTTGGCGTAGGTGTAAGAGGCGTAGAGGTCGAGCGTGCGGTGTGGCGCGAGCGTGGCCGAGAGTTCCGCGCCGCGCGCGAGGCCGCCGCCCGTGTTGAGGAAGCCGCCGAAGAGTCGGCCGAACGGGTCGCCGGGCGTGTCGCCGAAGCCGACGACCTCTTGCAGGCGCGTGTAAAAGTAGGTCGCCGACAGACGCGCGCGGCCCGAGGCTAAGGTCTGGTCTACTCCGGCGTCGAAGGCGACGCTTCGCTCGGGCGCGAGGCGCGGGTCGCCGATGGGGCTGAACGAGCCGAAGAAGAACGACGCGCCGAAACGCTCGAACAGAGAAGCCTTGCGGTAGCCGTTGCCGACGTGCGCGCGGAGCTTCGTCCCCGTCGAGCGGAAGTGATAAGCGACGGAGCCGTCGCCCGTGTAGGCGTTGGGCGGCGCGCTGAAAGTTAGACCTGCGTAGGGCGCGCCCGTTTCGGGCGTGAAGCGCGGGCGGTCGAGCGCGAAGGTCTGCGCGCGGAAGGAGACGGACATTTGCAGGCGCTCGTCGAAGAAGCGCAGTTGGTCTTGGATGAAGAAGGTGTGGCTGCGCTCGGTGACTTCGACCGTAGAATCGTCGGCGCTCGTCACGCCGAACGAGCGATTGAGAAAATGTTCGTGCTCGAACTCGTAACCGGCCGTCAGAGAGTTGTGACGGCCGAGGCGGAAGTCGGCGCGCGCGGCGAGGGTCTGTGCGCGCCCCTTCAGGTCGTTGCGCGTGGGGCCGAACGGCTCGAAGAAGTTTGAGAAGTCCGTGGGGTCGCCCGCGCCCGAAGGGCCTTCGCGGAAAGAGTTGCGCGTCAGAAGCGCGTGGTAGGTGAGCGAGTAGCCGAAAGATTCGCGGGGCTGCTGCGCGAAGGTGAGCGCGCCGGAGAAGAAGCGGCCCGCGCGCGCGTTGTCGGGGTCGTTCGCGGCGGGGACGAAGGTGGCCGCGCCCGCGTTTAAGTCGCCGACGGCCGTGCCCGACTCGAAGCGGCGCAGCTCTTCGTCGGAGACGGGCCGCGCCTCGACGATGCCGTTCGCGGGCAGAGCGCCGACGGGCAGGGGATTTTCGTTGAGTTGCGCGAAGGAGTCGGCCGTGTAGACGCGCGCGGTGAAGGTCGCGGTCGGCGCGAGACGCGCGAGCAGACGCGCTTGCGCGCTCGTGTTGCGCGCCGCGTCGTCCCGGTCGACGCCGCGCGAGACGTTGAGGTGCGACAGGGCCGCGCTGTAAATAATTCTGTCCGCGTTGCCCGCGCCGCCCGCGAGTTGGACGCGCCCGCGCGCGAAGCCGAGTCCGCCGCCCTCGGCGAAGAGGCTCCCGCGAAACGGGCCGCCGCCCTCTTCGGTGACGACGTTGATGACGCCGCCGACGGCGTTCGTCCCGTAGAGCGAAGAGCCCGCGCCGCGCAGTATTTCGACGCGCGACGCGCCCGTCATAACGAGGTCGCTCAGGAAGCCGGAGGCGTCGCCCTGCGGCGCGGTCACGTCGCGGAAGCGTAGGCCGTCGAAGAGGACGGCCGTGTCCTGATTGCGCAGGCCGCGCGCTTTGACGGAGACGAACGCGCCGGGGCCGCCCAACTGCTGCACGCGCAGGCCCGGCACGGTGCGCAGCGCCTCGGCGATGGAGAACTCGTCGCGCTCCTCAATCTCGCGCCGCATGACGACGCTCGCCGCCTTCGAGACCTCGTCGACCGTCTGCGGCGAGTCCTGCGCCGTGACGAAGACCTCTTCGCTGACGCCCGCGACTTCGAGCATGAGATCGACGCTGGCCGTCGTCGCCGACGCCGCGTCGCCGCGCTGTCGCCGCACGACCTGCGACGCGCCGCGCGCGAAGCCTGCGGCTTCGGCCTCGACGACGTACTCGCCCGGCGCGACGCGCTCGAAGCGGTAAGCGCCCGCGTCGTCCGTCCGCGTCGAGACGCGCGTCGTCGCCGAGCGGTCGCGCGCGTAGAGCGTGACCTGCGCGCCCGCGACGCCCGCGCCGCGCGCGTCCGTGACGCGGCCGACGATGACGTTCGACGAGTCGGAAGTTTGTTGTCGCGCGTGCGCCGCAGGGGGCGCGAAGGCGTGCGGCGCGAAGGCGAGCAGCAGGACGGCCGCCGCGCGCGTGAACAGGTTGTGCCTTCTCATGTCGTGTTCCTTTCTGAGAAGGACGGAAGTGGTAGAGTCTCCGAAAGCCTTCGCCGTTCCACAGGAAGTCAGCGCGCACGAAAAAGCCCTCGGTCTTCCGAGGAAGACCGAGGGCCGGTGCGGTAACTGTGCGGTCGAAAGTGCGGCGGGGCACGTCCGCATTTTGGAGGACGCGCCCAACTTGCCTTCAAGAGTCAGTGCCCGACGCCACCCGCCCTTTCCCGGGGCGTAAGCGGTCGCCTCCGTCCAAGAAGCTGTCAGCAGTCAGCTTTCAGCTTTCAGCTAAAAACAAAAGCTGAACGCTGAGTGCTGATTGCTGACCGCTATTAAGCAGGCAAGGTTTCCTGACTCCCGGCTCGGGCGCGACTTCCCGCGCGGCCTTCCCCGCTTCTTCCGAAGCGAGTGACCTTTCGTTTTTTGCGCGGCGTCACGACTAATCGCCGGTACACAGTGGCGGGAACCGTGCGGGCATTTCACCCGACTTCCCTTGAGGGCGCTGACCATTAGTCGCGCCCCTTCGACCTGCGACGGTTCGGCCCTCGTCGTCGGGCGCGGAAGTTTTCCGCGCGCGCGTCGGGCCGAAGTTAGCGATGCGTGAAACTTTCCAAAGAGCATGCGCGCGTTCGAGTCTCGCTTCACGCGCGCGGGCAACCGTAGCACCGCGCCTTCGGCGGCGTCAAGCGATGGGGTCGCGCGGCGCGGGCGGCGAAGGTTGAGGTGCGGCCGCGATGCGCTCCTCGGCGAGACGGCGCGCGACCTCTTCGGTCGTGCGGCCCTCGCGTTCGGCCGTCTCGAATATTCGCGCGACCGTCTCGCGCACGCCGCGTATGCGCTCCTCGACTTGGGCGCGCGTCCAGCCCAGAGACTCGATGCCTTCGAGCACGACCGCGCCGCCGATGTTGACGGCGAAGTCGGGCGCGTAAAGTATCCGGCGCGCGCGCAAACGCTCGGCGTCTTCGGGCGAGGCGAGTTGGTTGTTGGCCGCGCCCACCACGGCGCGCGCGCGCAGGCGCGGGATGGTCTCCGCGTTGAGCACGCCGCCAAGCGCGCACGGCGCGAAGACGTCGCACTCCGCGTCGTACACTTCGTCGGGCGCGACGAAGTCGACTCCCATCTCGTCGCGGAAGCGTTGCGACGCGCGCTCGTCGGCGTCGGTGAAGGTGACGCGCGCGCCCGCCGCGACGAGCATCTCGATGAGCGCGCCGCCGACGCTGCCCGCGCCCTGCACGACGACGCGGCGGCCCTTCAAATCCGCCGAGCCGAAGAGGTGCTCGCACGCGGCTTCGATGCCGCTCAGGACGCCGAGCGCCGTGGCCGGGCCGGAGTCGCCCGCGCCGCCGCGCGCGCTGGTGCAGCCGAAGACGTAAGGCGCGCCCGTCTCGGCGATGATGTCCATGTCGGCGGCCGTCGTCCCGACGTCCGGGCCGGTGTCGAAGATTCTGCCGAACTGCCGGATGAGCGTCCCGTAGCGCAGAAGCATCGCGCGCCGCTCGTCGCCTTCAATCGCGCGCGCGGGCAGGGCGATGACGGCCTTGCCGCCGCCGTGCGGAAGGCCCGCCAACGCACACTTGTAGGTCATGCCTTCGGCGAGGTTGAGCGCGTCCGCGACCGCCGCCGCGAGAGAGGCGTAACGCTTCATGCGCGTGCCTCCGGCCGCCGTGCCGAGCCGCGTCGAGTGGACGGCGATGACGAACCACGCGCCCGTCGGTCGGTCGTGGCGGATGATGACCGACTCGCCGCCCCAAGACGCGAGCAGCGACTCGAAACTCTGTTCGTTTGTCTGAATGATTTTTGTCCTCCCGTCGTCAGACGGCCGCGCGGCCGCAAATGGTTGTTTCGCCACGCGCGCGCAATAAAGTGTGATACGCGCGCGCCGCGCTCGCGGTTCGACGCGCGCCGCCGCGCGAGGTTAAGCTTGCCTCCCGCACTCATGCAAGAGGCGGGACGGCGGAACAACTCGCGGGACGGTGTGCGTCGGATGAGTCGAACTGAAGCGTGCGAGTCTGAGCGTGGACGGCCGGGCGGCGAGTCGCCCGTATACGACCGCATCGCCCGTCACTACGACCGCGCGATGCGACCGCTCGAACGACTCTTCCTCGCGCGCCTGCGCCGCGAGACGCTCCGCCAGCTTCCCACTCATGCGCGCCTGCTCGAAGTCGGCGCGGGCACGGGCGCGAACTTCTCTTTGTACCCGGCGGGTGCGAGCGGCGCGGCCACCGAGCCGAGCGGCGAGATGCTGTCGCGCGCACGCGCGAGACCGGAGCGACCGCGCGAGGTCAGCCTCGTGCGCGCGACGGCCGAGCGTCTGCCCTTCGCCGACGGGGCGTTCGACGCCGCGTTCGCCACGCTCGTCTTCTGCTCGGTGGCCGAGCCACGGCGCGCGCTCACGGAGCTCCGGCGCGTCGTGCGTCGCGGCGGGCGCGTCGTGCTCCTCGAACACGTCCGCCCCGAAGGCGCGCTCGGCCACGTCTTCGACGCCCTGAGCGTCTTGACGGTCGCGCTCATCGAAGACCACTTCAACCGCCGCACGGAAGACGAAGCGCGGCGCGCGGGCTTGCGAGTCTTAAGCGCCGAGCGAAGATGCGCGGGCGTCTTTCAAATCATCGTCTGCGAGGTCTGAATCGTCGCCCGCGTGGCGCGAACGCGGCGGAGCGAAACGTCGTTTGACTTTACGATGAGTGACTACGCGAACATCTACGTCGGCTGTCAGGGCTGGAACTACGACGACTGGGTGACGCCGGCGGGGGCGTCGCGCGTCTTCTACCCGCGCGGCACGCGCGCCGAAGGGATGCTCGCCCTCTACGCGCGCGCCTTTCATACGGTCGAAGTCGACTCGACCTTCTACGCCGTGCCCGCCGCCTCGACCGTCGAGGGCTGGCGCAAACGCACGCCCGAACGCTTCACCTTCTCTCTAAAGCTGCCGCAAGAGATTACGCACCGCCACGCCCTGCGCGGCGCGCACGCGGCGCGCGTCTTCGAGAGCTTCTGCGAGAACGCACGCCTGCTCGGCGACAAACTCGCCGCCGTCCTCGTGCAACTGCCGCCCGCCTTCGAGGCGGTGCCCGAGAACCTGCGCGCGCTCGGCGAGTTCCTGCCGCTTCTGCCGCGCGACCTGCGCTTCGCCTTCGAGTTCCGAGACTACGGCTGGTTCGAGCGCGGGACGACGGAGTTGCTCGCGCGTTACGGCGCGTCGCTCGCGCTCGTCGAAGGGCCTTGGGTGAGCCGCGCGCGCGTGTGGGAGTTGGCGGAGGTGTTGACGGAGACGGACGCGGGCGCGCGGTTCGTTTACGTCCGATGGATGGGCGAGCGCGACCTCGTGCGTTTTGACGCCGTGCAGCGCGAGCGCGAGGAGAACCTGCGCGAGTGGGCCGACCTGCTGAAAGAAATTTCGGCGCGCGGGCGCGAGGTCTTCGCCTACTTCAGCAACTTCTACGAGGGGCACGCGCCCGCGAGCGCCAACCGTCTCAAGCGTCTGCTCGGTCAAACAATCGTCGCGCCCGAAGATTTGGAGACACAGCCTTCGCTCTTCTGAGCCATGCGTCGCGGCCTCACTCTTCTGAGTCGCGGCGTCACTCTTCCGACTCGCGCGTCGCGGCGTCGGTCGGCGCGTTCGTTTGATAGTCTGTAGGCGCGGGCGTCGTGGTGTCGGGCGACGAGTTTGATTCGTGAGTCGGGGCGTCGGGCGTCGTCATGTGCGTCCACTCTTCGGCGAAGCGTTCGATGTCGGCGCGCGTGCGCTCCATGGCGCGGCGGCTTTCGAGGTAGGCGGCCCAGTGCGGCGTCTCGGTGACGGCGCGGGCCGTCTCCTCGCCGAGCACCTGCGCCATCAAGGCGACGAGGTCGGAGGTCACTCGCGTGTGTTCGAGAAGCGTCTGAATTATCGAGTAGGCGAGACGCGCCTGCTCGTAGGCGAGCGCGCCGCCTTCGCCCGCGCCCCGTGCGCTCGACCCTTCGTGCGTACCTGACTCTTCGCGCGCAACTCGCCCGCCGCCGGTTTCGCTCGTCTCGTCCGACTCGCTCACAGGCTCGCCCCCGCGTCGTCCGAAGCCTCACTCGTCGCTTCGCCCTCGTACCAACTACCGCGCACGAGCGGAAGCTCCGCGACCCGCGCCGCGAGCGCCTCTTCACCTTCGCCCGACGCGATGCGCAGGCGCGTCCCCGCTTTGAGAAATTCGTACTTGACGACGGCGAGCGCGACCGCGCGCCCCAAGCGCGGCGAGAAGACGGCGGACGTGACGCGCCCGGCTTCCCTGTCAGCTTCGCCCGCGAGCAGGCGCGCAGGCGTCGCGGGCCGAGCGTCGCCCTCGAAGACAAGCCCCGCGAGTTTCTTGGCGACGTGTCCGCGCCAATGTATGCGCGCGATGATTTCCTGACCGACGTAGCAGCCCTTCGTAAAGCTGACGGCCTCCTCCGCGACGGCTTCGAGCACGACGCTCGACTCGTCAACGTCCTTGCCGTAGACGGGGACGCCCGCCTCGACGCGCAGGACTTCCGACGCTTCACCGACGGCCCTGAGCGCGCCCGCGCGCGTGAGTTCGGCAAGGAGCGCGTCGGCGTCGGACGCGCCGACAATCACGTCGAAGCCGTCTTCCGACGTGTGCGTGTCGCGCAAGATAGTGAAGGTGCGCGTGAATCGTCGCCCGACGTCCGACGAGTGCCCGCCGCCCTGCGATTTGAAGACTTGCCCTCGCGCGAGTGCGGCGGCCTCTTCGCCGAGCGTTTCGCGCACCACGTCGGCGGCGCGCGCGCCCTGCACGGAGAGGCACGAGGTTTCGCCCGTCAGGTCGCGGACGCGGAAGTCTCCGGCGAGCGTGAAGCGTTCGAGCGTCTTCAAAAGCGCGGCGCGTGTGGCGGGTTCGGTGTCGAAGAGAAATGCGTCGCCCGTGCGCAGGACGCGCGCGTTTGCGATGAGACGTCCCTGCACGTTCGGGAAGGCGGCGCGCATCCAGCGGCCGTCGCTGAGCGCCTTCACGTCGTTCGTCACCAGCCCGTTGAGAAACTGGACGGCCTCCGCACCCGCGACTTCGACGCGCCCGCGCTCGCGCAAGTCGAACACGGCAGCGCCGCCGCCGCGCACCGCCTCGTACACCTCACGCGCCTCCGCGTCGAGCGTGACGAGAGCGCGTGCCTCCGCGTCGAGCGGGCGCGCGTCCGCGTCCGCGTCCGTCATCTCGGCGTTCAGTTTTTCCGTGGCTTCGCTCAACTGACTTGCGCCTCCCTTAGCGACGCGCGCACGCGACCGTTTGAAGCGCGTTCGACGGCGCGCGCGACCGCCGCGTAGTCCTTGAGTTGCGCGGCCTCGCGGCGGTGCGAGGCGAGCACCTGCGGGCTTGGATGGTAGAGCGGCACGAGCAGTCGTCCGCCCCACTCGCGGACGCGCCCCGCGTCCTCGGCCAGAGTGAGTTGATGAGGGGAGACGGCACGCAGCGCCGAAAGCGCGACGCGGCCGAGCGTGACGACGACGCGCGGGTCGATGATTTCAATCTGCCGGCGCAGGAACTCCGAGCAGTTCGAGATTTCCGAAGCGGTCGGCGGGCGGTTCGCGCCCGACGCGCGGCGCGGGTTGCAGAGCACCGCGTTGGTGATGAAGATTTCGTCGCGCCGAAGGCCGGTCGAGTCGAGGTAGCGCGCGAAGTTTCGGCCCGACTGGTCGCCCGCGAGCGGGACGCGCGTGCGGTCGCCGCCCTGCCGGCCCGGAGCCTCCGCGACGAACATCACGCGCGCGCCCACGCGCCCGTTCAACTCGCTCAGAACGGCGCGCCGCCCGCACGCGGCCGCCTCGCAACGCCGACACGCCCCGGCCTCGGTCACAAGCCGTGCGAACCGCTCGCCCTTGTTGTCAACAAAACTCATCTTTCGATTGCGGATTGAGAAGCGTTCAGCGTTCAGCATTCAGCGGCCAGCCTTTTGCTTCGGCTGATAGCTGGACGCTGAACGCTTCAATCTATTTGACGACCGTGATGTCGCGCGTCGTCGAGTTGTAGCCGCCGTTCTGGACGACCGAGTCGTTACGGTCAACGAGTTCGAGTTTGACGGAGTGCTTGCCGGCCGTCCAACCCTTGAGCCAAATCGGCTCCCACTTCGAGAGGTGCTGCGCGGTGCCGCCGTCCACGGAGTAGCGCACGCGGTACTCGCCGCCGTCGCCTTCGAGCTTCGCGTTCGAGAGCCAGAAGTCGATCATGATGGACTCGGCTTCCTCGCCCTTATACTCGCCCTTCGGACGACTGTAGGTGAGCAGAGGCTTCGAGCGGTCGACGCCCTCGGCCGTGCTCGGCTGCATGTCCTTGCCCTCGGTCGTCGCGGCTGGCGAAGCGGCGGGCGACGCGCTCGTATTGGCGTTCGCGTTGGCGTTCGTGTTCGCGTTACTCATCGGCTGGCCCGTCGCGGTCGTCGTCGGGCGCGAGGGGTCGCCGCCGCCTTTGACGGTGAAGGAGACCATCTGGAAAGAGCCTTCGTTTTTGTAGCTCTCGTGCCACGGGCGCGAGGCGAAGACGCGGATGGTGTGCGGGCCTTCGGAGACGTTGCGCAGCTCGAAGGGCTGGCCGAGCTCGTAGTAAGCCTCGTAGGGCTGGTTGTCGAGGATGACGTGAATGTGGTTGCCCATCTGCGTCGCCGGGTCTTTGTGCGGCCGGTAGCCTTTGAGGTCGCCCGTGAGTTCGAGTCGGACGCGGACGGTCGAGCCGGAAATCTCCTGCCCTTCCCTCGGCTCGACGAAACGGAGAGCGGGCGCGGCCTGCTCCTCCGCGCCGCGCGCCGTCTGCTGGTCTTTAATTTTCTGCGGGCGCTCGGTCAGAGAGAGACTTTGCGCGGCGGGCGTCGCGGTCGCGGCCGGGGTCGCGCCGGTGTTCGCGGTGTTCGTGCCCGAGTCGGGCGAGCAGCCCGCGAGCATGGCGCAGGCGAGCGCGCATGTGAGAGCGACGCGCAGGCGCGCGCTGATGAAGTTTTTCATGACGGCCTCCGTGTGATTTGAAGTTTCAGGAGTGAGTATAGACCGCCTTCACCGCAGGCGCGACTCGCAGACGGCCCAATCGATGTTCGAGAAGAAAGCCTCGATGTACTTCGGCCGCTCCGCAGGCTTGTAGTCGAGCAGGAAGGCGTGCTCCCACACGTCCATCACGAGCACGGGCGAAAAGCCCGAGACGTTGCCCGTCTCGTGGAGCGTAATCCAGTGGTTCGACAGACGCCCGTTCGACGGGTTCTGGTAGCAGATGGCCCAGCCCACGCCGCGCATCTTGCCGATGCCGATGAAGTCGGCCTTCCAGATGTCGTAAGCGCCGAAGCTCTCCTCGGCTGCGGTTCGGAGCGGCGAGTTCGCTTCCGGGTCGGTCGAGGTCGAGCCCTTCTTCATGTTCTCGAAGTAGTACTCGTGCAAGACCATGCCGTTGTACTCGAACCCCATGCGGCGGGTCAGCTCCGAGTAGGCGGGCATCTCTTCTTGGTCGACCTTGCCGTCTTCGAGGAACTTGGAAATCTTCTCCGTCAGGTTGTTCGTCTCCTTGACGTAGCCCTCGTAGAGCTTGAAGTGCATCTCCAACGTCTTGTCGGAGATGCCGTTCAGTCCCGAGAGGTCGAACTGTCGCGGCTTGTAAGACTCTTTCAACATCACTTCCTCCGTCTTGATGAGCGCGAGAGACCCGGTGGCGAGGCCGCGCGGCCGCGCGCGCTCGAAATGCGACGCGGCCGCGCCGTCGAGTTTAACCCCTCGCCGCGCGGCCGCGTGTTACGAATCGGTTGAGAGCCTGAGGCTTTAGTGTGACGAACGGAGCGCCCGCCCTACTTGCCGAGGATGACCCAGTCGCCGTGCGAGGTCGCCATGAAGAAGAGCATCGGGAGCGACAGCCATGTGTTGGTGCGCGAGGCGAGGAAGGCGCGGCGCGCGAGGTCGGCCGGCGGCGGCGTGCCCTCTCTGGTCGCCGCGATGATGCGCTTCTGCGCGGGCCAGATGATGCCCCAGACGTTGAGGAGCATGATGAGGCCGAGCGCGCCGCCGATGCCGATGGATAAGGTCTTGTTGCTCGCCCAGTGGTTGCCGGCCGCCGTCAGACGCGAGTCGAGCCACCAGACGATGACGATCGACATCAGGATAGCCAGAATCGCGACGGCGACGCCAAGGATGCGCCCGTCCTTCGAGAGCGGCCCGAGCAGTCCGAAGTTATAAATCGCCCACGCGACGATGCCGATTAACATCCAGACGAGCAGAATCACCCACAGGTTCGCGCCCGCGTTCGTCGCGTCGCCGCGCAGGATGTACATCGCGTAGTAGCCGAGTCCGGCCAGCACCGTAAAGACCGCGCCCCAGCGGAAGTACCAGAGGGCTTTCGGCATCAGCTCGGGGACGACAATCTTCTTCGTCGGCGCGTCGAGCGCCTTCATGAAGTTGACGTTGACGAGGTTGAAGAAGTAGAGCATCCCGATCCAAGTGATGCCGGCGACGAAGTGCGACCAGCGCATGATGATTTTCACGAGGTCGGCCCCGCTCGGCGCGTTGAAGATGTCCTGCCACATGGCGAGGCTCGACGGCCACTGGCTGATTGACTCGATGAGCATACGTCCTCCGAATTTTTTGGTGTGGCGGCGCGCGGCCGACGTGTAACCGTAAGAGGGCCGGGCGGGCGCGTGTAAGTGCGACGGGATTACGCGCGAGAGATTAGCACCACGCGGCCGCCGCGCGCAATAACTTCGCGGCCCGCGCGTTCACACGTCGTCCAAGCGAGATTCGGACGGCGCGCGCGGGCGGCGCTGTCAACGCCGCGACGGGTCAGGCATAATGACGTCACACGCGCACAGAGAAGGGCAACGGCCGGAAAGGAATCTTCGATGAAAGGGCAGACGAAACTCTCCGCGCTCGCACTCCCCCTCGCGCTCCTCGCACTCTTACAGGTCGGGTCGTGCGGCGGCGGCGCGCGCGGCGGGGGCGCGGCCACGGGCGGCGCGTCCGCCGTCCAGAACACGTCCGCCAAACGCAACGCCGCCACGGCCTCGAACGCCAACAGCGGCACGAACAAGAACTCCAACACGAATGCGAACGCCGACGCTGAAGCGAACGCCAACGCGGGCGCAAGCGCAAACGCGAACGCGCGCGGCGGAGCGAAGCCGGACGCGGCGTCGAATGCGAACAGAGACCGCGACGAAAGAGAGGACGGCCCGTCTGTGAGTAAAGAAGGGGGCGCGGGAGAGGGCGTGGCGCAAGGCAGTTGGGGCGGGCGCGGCGCACAGTTGGACGTTGACGCCGACGGCGCGCGCATCGAGTTCGACTGCGCGCACGGTCGCATCGAGCGGCTCGGGACGGACGCCGACGGACGCTTCGACGTGCGCGGAGTCTTGGTCGCCGAGCGCGGCGGGCCGGCGCGCATCGACGAGAAGGAAGTCGAGCGCCCCGCGCGCTACACCGGCAAAATCGAGGGCGAGACGATGACGCTCACCGTCACGCCCGAAGGCGACGAGGCCGGGGCCATCACCTACACCCTCACGCGCGGTCGCGGCGGGCGACTGTTCAAGTGCCGCTGACTACGGGGGAAGCGGCCCACGGCGGCGAGACGCGACGCGCACGACTTTTCGTCGGGACTCCCAAATACTATTGACAGTAGTAGCGGGAAGTTATATCGTGCCCGGCCTACGCTCCTGAATTGGCCGCGCGCCTTTCTCGCGGGTCGTGCGGCCGACCAGTTTCACTTTGAATAAATAATAAATAGCGTCCCGGCGTCGCGCGCCGCTCGTGTTCTCCCAAGTCGGACTTGCGCACGCGAAGACGCTGCTATACCCACGCCGCGATGGCCCTCGCGTCTTACGCGGCGCGCCTTCTCGCATCCGTCTTTTACATACAGTGACGCGCCCCCGCCACTGTCGTCGAAACGCTCAGCCTCACTCGTCCTCGCTCGACCTCGACCGGCTGAGAAGAGCACGGTCTTAACTTAACGCCTCGAATAATCCGCTCCTTCGATGCGCGCAAACTCCCCTGTCCGCCATCGCCCTGCGCCCGTGCATTCGCGGCACGGCTCGGGCGGAAGTGTGCGCGACGCCGACGACGCCCGCCTGACCCGACGACGGGTACAACCCACATCCCCCGGAGGAATCGAACCATGAGGAAATACGCTTTATTCGCTCTTACGAGTCTGATTCTCTGTCTCTCTCTGACCGCACTACCCGTCAGCCGCGCGCGCCGCGCCGAGAGTCAACCCGCGCCGAAGGCGAAAAAGGTTGAGCCGTCGGCGGCCTCGAAGACCAACCCGGCCGGCAATTCTCTGTTGAGCGCGGCGGCCGCGCCGCGACCCGCGCAAGCGCCCACGTTCACGCCCGTCTCAAGCCGCGCCGTCGCCTTCGCCGTCTCGCCGGCCATCCGCGACCTGCCGCCCGAGACGCCGAAGAAGCCCGACCCGGAGGCCGACCTTGAAAAGGTCGTCAAGTCGAACCCCAACAAGATTGTGCGTCTGGCCGACCCCTCGGCCACCTCGAACGCGCCCGACTCCGTCATTCAGTCCTCCGCGCCGCAGGCGCTCGCCCCGGCGACGAGCGTCTCGTTCGACGGCATCGAAAGCACGTCGAACATCCCCATCTTCGGCGGCCTCGTCCTCCCGCCCGACACCGTCGGCGACGTGGGGCCGAACCACTACGTCCAGATGGTCAACAGCAACTATCGCATCTTCGACAAGGCCGGGAATCCCCTGACGCCCGTCCGCTCGCTCGGAAGCATCTGGGCGACCATCGGCGGGCCTTGCGAGGACACCAACAACGGCGACCCCATCGTCCTCTACGACTCCTACGCCGACCGCTGGATGCTCTCGCAGTTCTGCGTCGACCCCGCCCCATCGCACCAGCTCATCGCCATCTCGACGTCGCCCGACCCGACCGGCACGTACTTCCTGTACGACTTCGTGATGCCGAACCTGAAGTTTAACGACTACCCGCACTTCGGCGTGTGGCCCGACGGCTATTACATGTCGAACAACCAATTCAATCAGGCGCTCACCGCCTTCCAAGGCGGCGGCATGTACGCCTTCGACCGCCAGAAGATGCTGGCCGGCGACCCGACCGCCAGTTACATCTACTTCGACAGTTGCCCGACCAACTCGGGCTGCGCCATCGGCGGCATGCTCCCGGCCGACGCCGACGGACTGCACGCGCCGCCGGCGGGCGCGCCCAACACGTTCGCCTACTTCATCGCCACGGAGTTCCTCGACCCCTCCGACGGCCTGCGCCTCTTCGACTTCCACGCCGACTTCGCCGTCCCCGCCAACTCGACCTTCACCGAGCGGCCGGAAAGCCCGGTCGCCGTCGCGCCCTTCGACCCGCGCGACCCTGCGGGCCTACAGGACATCGAGCAGCAGGGCACGGCCGTCCGCCTCGACTCGATTCAAGACCGCCTGATGAACCGACTCCAATACCGTCGCTTCGGCTCCGCGCCGGGCAGCCGCGAGTCGCTCATCGTCAACCACACGGTCAACGTCGGCACGGGCACGACCTTCGCGCTCCACCAGTCGGGCGTCCGCTACTACGAGCTCAGACGCACGGGCGGCGTATACACGGTCGCCGAGCAGGCCAGTTTCGCGCCCGACGCGACGAACCGCTGGATGGGCTCGGCCGCGATGGACAACGCCGGCAATCTGGCCGTCGGCTACTCGGCTTCAAGCTCGACGCTCTTCCCCTCGATACGCTACGCCGCGCGCCTCGCCTCCGACCCGCCGGGCGGACTCTTCCAAGGTGAGGCGACGATGCACGCCGGCTCGGGCTCGCAGACGAGCACGCTCGCGCGCTGGGGCGACTACAGCTCCTTGAACGTTGACCCCAACGACGACTGCACCTTCTGGTACACGCAGGAGTACTACAACGCGCCGAACAGCGCGGCCAACTGGCGCACGCGCGTCGGCAGCTTCTCGTTCGCGCCCGGACAGTGCCAGCGCCCCGCGCAGGGGACGCTCACCGTCAACGTCACCAACTGCGAGACGAACCTGCCCGTGCAGGGCGCGTCCGTCATCGTTGACGGCAACCCCTACGGGAGCACTCAGGCGAACGGCTCGACCTCGTCGCAGCTCGCCCCCGCCACCTACACCGTCAGCATCACCGCGCCCAACTACTTCCCCGTCACCATCAACAACGTCTCCATCACCGACGGCAACACGACGACCATCAACCAGTGTATCGTCGGCGCGCCGAGCATTACGAGCGGCGGGTCTGACATCACGGCCGAGTCGTGCGCCCCGGCCGACGACGCGATGAGTCCCGGCGAGACCGTGACCGTGGACTTCGGACTCAAGAACAACGGCACGGCCGCGACCTCGAACCTGACGGCCACGCTACAGGCCACGGGCGGCGTCACTTCGCCCTCTGGGCCGCAGAACTACGGCTCGATTCCGCCCGACAACACGACCGTCGTCTCGCGCCCGTTCACCTTCACCGTCGACCCGAACGCCGCGTGCGGCTCGGTCATCACCGCGTCGCTCGACTTGCAGGACGGCTCGAACTCGCTCGGCACGGTGACCTTCACCTTCACGCTCGGCGCGCTCGGGCCCTCAGTCACCAACACGACCTCGACCGGCAACCTCGCGACGCCGATTCCAGACGTGTCGACCGTGGACATCCCGATTAACGTCGCCGACGTGGGCATGGTGCAGGACGTGAACGTCCGCGTCCGCCTCAACCACACGTTCGACGGCGACCTCGAAATCCGCCTCGTCCACCCGGACGGCACGACCATCCTGCTCTCGGACAACCGCGGCGGCAGCGGCGACAACTACGGCGGCGGCGCGAACGACTGCTCGGGCAACCCGACCGTCTTCGACGACGCGGCCTCGGTCGCCATCGCCTCGGGCGCCGCGCCCTTCATCAGCAGCTCGTTCCGGCCCGAGCAGGCTCTGTCGGCCATGAACGGCAAGCACTCGGCGGGCACTTGGAAGCTGCGCATCACCGACACGGCCAACCTCGACGTCGGCACGGTCGGCTGCGTCAGCTTGGAGATTAGGCGGCAACGCTTCATCTGCTGCGGCGTGGCGGGCACCCCGCAGATGGAGGCCGCGCCGCCGGCCACCATCACGCAGGAGAGCTGCACGCCTCCGAATCAGGCGGTTGACCCCGAGGAGACCGTGACCGTCGAGTTGCCTCTGCGCAACGTCGGCGACGGCGCGACGACGAACCTCGTCGCCACCTTGCAGAACTCGGGCGGCGTGACGCCGGTCACGACCTCGCAGAACTACGGCGTGGTCGGCCCGCTCGACGCCTCGCCGACTTCGCGGCCCTTCACCTTCGTCGCCCAAGGCTCTTGCGGGCAACTGATTACGGCCACGCTGCAACTGCAAGACGGCGCGACGAACCTCGGCACCGTCAGCTTCACCTTCCGACTCGGCACGACCGCCGTCGGCAACCACTCGTTCTCGAACCCGAACGCGATAACGATTCTCGACACGCCGCGCATCGGCGGGGTCGCGCCGTCATCGCCCTACCCCTCGTCGATTAACGTCGCGGGCGTCTCCGGCACGGTCACGCGCGTGGCCGTCCGCATCAACGGCTTCAACCACACCTTCCCCAGCGACGTTGACATGCTGCTCGTCGGGCCGGGCGGGCAGAAGATGATCATCTTCTCCGACGCCATCGGCACGGTCGGCGTAACCAACCGCACCTACCTGCTCGACGACACGGCGGGGACGCTGCTGCCGTCAACGGGCGCGCCGCTCTCCGGCACGTTCCGCCCGGCCAACTACGGCACGGGCGATGCGTTCCCGGCTCCCGCGCCCATCGCCCCGTACCAGAATCCGGCCACCGCCGGGGCGGCCACGTTCGCCTCGGTCTACGGCGGGCAGAACCCGAACGGCGTCTGGTCGCTCTACGTCGTCGACGACGTGGGTCTCGACGCGGGCAGCATCGCGGGCGGATGGGAGTTGCTCATCACGACCGAAGACCCGGTCTGCTGCGACTCGCCGTGTACGCTCTCGTGTCCGGAAGACATCGTCGTCTCGAACGACGCGGGCGCGTGCGGCGCGGTCGTCAACTACCCGGCCGTCGGCGTCGACGGGAGCTGCGGCGTGGTGACTTACAGCCACCCGTCCGGCTCGTTCTTCCCCGTCGGCACGACCACCGTCACCGTCACGGCGACGCGCGCCGACTCGACGACCGAGTCGTGTACGTTCGACGTGACCGTCAACGACACCGAGGGGCCAGTCATCAGCCCCATCACTGCGTCGCCTTCGAGCTTGTGGCCGCCGAACCACAAGATGAAGGACGTGACGCTCACCTACAGCTCGACCGACAACTGCGGCGGCGCGGTCACCTGCGTCGTCTCAAGCGTCACGAGCAACGAGCCGGTCAACGGCGGGGGCGACGGCAACACCTCGCCCGACTGGGTCATCGTCAGCCCGACGAAGGTGCAACTGCGCGCCGAACGCTCGGGAGGCGGCACGGGCCGCGTCTACACGATCACGGTCAGGTGTACGGACGCGCGCGGCAACCAGACGTTCCGCACGACGACCGTCACCGTCCCGCATAACCAGTAGCCGAGGCGCGCGGGGTCGCGCGTGAGTTAACACGCGACCCCGCGCGCTCAAACTTCCCCACCTCGACAGAGGAAGAAGGGCGCTT
>DASUNL010000007.1:0-5729 GCA_036277175.1 Pyrinomonadaceae bacterium
GCCGAGGAGTTTCGCGACATCGAGGGCCGTCTCGGCAAAGACCAACTCGTCATCGACTTGGTGCGCATCTTCGGCGACCGAACCTCGGACGACACTTATCAAGGCATCTGCTGGTAAAGACGCGCCATTCAGCCTGTTAGATACGGGCGCGGCGGCGTGCAATAAAACCGCGCGGCCGCGCCGACGACGGCGCGCGGCGTTCAAGCAAAGTGAGGTGAGAGTCAGGCTATGACCATAGGCGAGAGAATCCTTCTGATGTTGTCGAGGGAGCCGGGCGGCGCGGACTACGCCGGGACGGACGCGCACGACGAGTGGAATCTCGACAACGCGCTCACGTTCCTGACGACGGCCTTCCCCGGCTTCGAGCAGCGCATCGAGGGCAAGCGGATTCTGGATTTCGGCTGCGGGCTCGGCTGGCAGACGGTCGCACTCGCGCGACGCGGGGCCGCGCGCGTCGTCGGCGTCGAAATCAACCCGGCGTGGCGCGCCGAGGCGCGCGAGCTGGCCGAGGGCGCGGGCGTGGCCGAGCGCGTCGAGTTCGTCGAGCGCGTTGACGAGAGCGTCAGGGGGCAGTTCGACATGGCGTTCTCACAGAGCAGCTTCGAGCACTTCGGCGACCCCGTCCGGATTCTCAACGAGATGAAGTCGGCGCTCCGGCCCGGCGGCAGTCTCTTCATCACTTTCTACGGCCCGTGGCTCTCGCCCTACGGCGCGCACATGCACTTTTTCACGAAAGTCCCGTGGGTCAACCTCTGGTTCTCGGAGCAGACCGTGCTCAAGGTGCGCTCCCGCTTCCGCGACGACGGCGCGACACGCTACGAAGAGATTACGGGCGGACTCAACAAGATGACGGTCGCGAAGTTCGAGCGCATCGCGGCCGAGAGCGGGCTGGAGGTGCGCTACCGCCACTACCGCTGCATCAGGGGCGTCAACTTCCTCGCGCGCCTGCCCGTCGTGCGCGAGCTTTTCATCAACGTCGTGAGCTGCGAGTTTTCCGTCCCGGCGCGTGCGGCCTGACGCGGCCGGCTCTCCCGAGACGTTTGAAGAGGCGGCGATGCTTCTGAGTCGCTTAGAGCGTACCGGCCGGCGTCCGCCGAAGAGGCGGCGCGCGCTGCTGGTCGCGGCGGCCGCGCTCGCCGTCGCGTGGCCGCTCGCGGCTTGGGGCGCGGCGTCGTTTCTCGCCGCGGGCGCGGACGCGGGCGCGGGCGTCGGCCGTGCGGACGCGCTCGTCGTCCTCGGCGGCTCGGCCACCTACGTCGAGCGCACGCGCGAGGCCGCGCGACTCTTCCGCGAGGGGCGCGCGCCCGTCGTCATCCTGACGGACGACCGTCGGCGCGGCGGCTGGTCGAGCGCGGAGCAGCGCAACCCGTTTTTCGTCGAGCGCGCCGCCGAAGAGTTGCGACGCGAAGGCGTCCCCGCCGAAGCGTTGGAAGTTTTGCCGCGCGCCGTCGCGAGCACCTACGACGAGGCCGTGCTCGCGCGCGACGAAGCACTCGCGCGTGGCTGGCGCAGCGTCGTCGTCGTCACCTCGGCTTATCATTCGCGGCGCGCGCTGTGGACGTTCCGGCGCGTCTTCGAGGGGACGGGCATCAGCGTCGGGATTGCGGCCGCCGAGACCGGACGGCAGACTCCGCCGCCCCACTCTTGGTGGCTGAGCGCAGTGGGCTGGCGCACGGTCGCTGGCGAATACCCGAAGCTCGTCTACTACTGGCTCAACTACGGGTGAGAGATTTCAAAAGTGTCATCCGGTAGAAACACAGAGAGAGGACTGGCGAGGCTCGCCGCGCTGACTTTAGTTAGCGTGGCTCTCATCGTCTGCATCGCGCTCGTCTTCGCGCAGAGGCGAGGGGCGCGCGAGCAGCAAGGAGAGCAGCGACGGGACGGAGCGGCGTTGGTCGTCACGGTCAGGGCCGGCGGCAACTTGCAGCGCGCGCTCGACGCGGCGCGACCCGGCGACACCATCATGCTCGAAGCCGGCGCGACGTACCCCGGCCCCTTCACGCTCCCGCGCAAAGCGGGCGGCGACGGCTGGATAATCGTGCGCACCACGACGGCTGACTCCGCGCTTCGTCCGGGCGAGCGCGTCGCGCCCGCGCAGGCGCATCTCTTAGCGAAGCTCGTCGCGCCCGGCAGAGGCGAGCCTGCTTTGAGGACGGAGGCCGGGGCGCACCACTACCGGCTCGTCGGGCTTGAGTTCTCCACGGTCACGGCGGACGCGCACGCCTACGACCTCGTCGTCTTGGGCGACGGCGGGCCGACGCAGACGAGCGTCGAGCGTGTCCCGCATCACATCACGATTGACCGCTGCTTCGTACACGCCCACCCGACGCAGGAGCTAAAACGCGGCGTCCAACTCAACAGCGCGCACACCGAAATCATCAACAGCCACATCTCCGGCTTCAAGGTTAAGGGTCAGGAAGCGCAGGCGGTCGGGGGCTGGAACGGCCCCGGCCCGTTCCTCATCGAGAACAACTACCTCGAAGGGGCGGGCGAGAACATCATGTTCGGCGGCGCGCGCGCCAACACAGCCGCGCTCGTCCCAGCGGATATAACTATTCGTCGTAATCACCTGCGCAAGCCCGCCGACTGGCGCGGGAAGTGGACGGTCAAAAATCTCTTGGAGTTAAAGAATGCGCGCAGGGTGAAGATTGACGGGAATCTGATGGAGGGCAACTGGCTCGACGCGCAGCAGGGTTACGCCGTGCTGTTCACGCCCCGCCCGACCGATTCAAGTGAGTGGGCAGCGGTTGAAGACGTGGAGTTCACCAACAACGTCGTGCGCTCAAGCGCGGCGGGTCTGCACGTGTCAGGCCAAGATGACTTGTTCACGCCCGCGCCGAGGGAGAATCGACTCAAGCGCGTGCGCATCGCGAACAACGTGTTCTCCGACATCAGCTACGAGCGGTGGGGCGGCGACGGTTGCTTTCTTAAAATCGGCGCGGGGGCCGAGGAGGTCACGGTCGAGCACAACACGGTCATGCACGACGGCAACATCACGAAGGCTTGGGGCGACCCCATCCGTCGCTTCGTCTTTAAGGACAATCTTCTGCGCCACAACGACTACGGCATCATCGGCGACGGACTCGGGCCGGGCGCGAAGAGCATCGAGAGATATTTTCCCGCCGCCGTCTTCGCCGGTAACGTCATCATCGGCGCGCCCGAACACCTCTACCCGCCGCGCAATTTTTACCCGTCCTCGACGGCCGAAGTCCGCTTCGCAAACCTCTCGAACGGAGACTTCCGCCTCGCCCCCTCAAGCCCCTTCAAAGGACGCGCGACCGACGGCCGAGACCCCGGCTGCGACTTCTCGCAACTTCCCACCGCACAGTAGTTTGCGGGCGCGAATCGGCCGCCCAAGAAATAGGTTGACAGACGTGTTTAATATTGTTATCAATGAATTGGCCGTGACCTCTGTCTCTTCGGAGAGAGAGTCGCTCTTTCAAGCAAAGGATTGCACACGATAAGGGCAAACCTGCCGCGAGGCAGGGACGCAAAGCCGTGAGTCTCTCGAAGCGAGAGGGGGCGCAAAAAGCACCCGCCGAGACGCTTCGGTCAGAGATTGTCTGGTTGCCGAAGGCAATCGGGGAAAGCTATGACTTCGTCCTCCGTACGCGCGCCTCGTCTTCGAGGCGTCCGGCGCGTGGGGACGCGGGCGGGCTGCTCTCGGGGCGTAAGTGTTTTTGAGTTCCCTTAAAGCCTGTGCCGTCCAAAGAAGTCTTAGCCTTCAAACTCCGAATCGCGGTCGTCCGCCCCTCACGCGCGGACGCGCGCCCTCGCGTTTGAGCTTCCTGACCCCTTCGTCCGACGACTCCCAGACAACACGCTTTCATCAACCCCGACCGCCTGTGCATTTTCAAGCAGGGGAATACTCGCCGTCTTCATTAAGACAGTCGGGGCCGCCACGCCCGCGCGCCTTGCGCGACGCCGCAACGGCCCTCCCCTGAGCACCCATTTCACCGAATTAAAGGCACCCCCGCAGCGATGCGGGTCCGCAAAGCCAGGAGCCTCCCGAAATCTTTTCGCGGGAGGTCGTCCGGTTGCCGAAGTGAGGAAGGATAATGCTCAACCCTCGTTCGCGCTCTCTCGCCGACGACAACAGCAACCACACACGCATCCGACGCACGCTGACGGGCACGCTCGTCTTCGTCGCGCTCGCCCTCGTCTTCGGCGGAGCGCACGCGCGCGCGGCGACGATGTCGGTCCCGGCCGGCGCGGACTTGCAGGCCGCCATTAACGCTGCGCTCCCCGGCGACACCCTCGTCTTGGACGCGGGCGCGACCTACGTCGGCAACTTCGTGCTCCCGAACAAGGCGGGCACGGGCTACATCACCATCCAGTCGTCGGCGCTCACGAACCTTCCGGCCACGTCGCGCGTCACGCCGTCACAGTCGTCGCACATGCCGAAGCTTCTGTCTCCGGGCAGAGGCGAGCCTGCGTTGAGGACGGAGGTCGGGGCGCATCACTACCGTCTCGTCGGTTTGGAGATAGGGCGCACGTCGCCTGACGCGCTCGTCTACGACCTCGTCGCGCTCGGCGACGGCTCGGAGCAGCAGGACACGCTCGAAGAGGTTCCGCACCACATCGTCATCGACCGCTGCTACATCCACGGCGACACGGGCGACCTCAAACGCGGCGTCCAACTCAACAGCGCGCACACGGAGATTAAGAACTCCTACATCGCGGAACTCCACGCGCGCGGCCAAGAGGCGCAGGCGGTGGGCGGTTGGAACGGCCCCGGCCCGTTCCTCATCGAGAACAACTACTTGGAGGGGGCGGGCGAGAACGTCATGTTCGGCGGCGCGCGCGCCAACGGCCCGGCCTTAGTCCCGGCCGACATCACGATTCGTCGTAATCACCTTCGCAAGCCCGCCGACTGGCGCGGGAGGTGGACGGTCAAGAACATACTGGAGTTGAAGAACGCGCGGCGCGTCAGGATTGACGGCAACCTGATGGAGGGCAACTGGCAGGACGCGCAGCAGGGCTACGCCGTGCTCTTCACGCCGCGGCCGGTGGACTCGGGCGAGTGGGCGGCCGTCGAGGACGTGGAGTTCACCAACAACGTCGTGCGCTCAAGCGCGGCGGGTCTTCACGTCTCCGGTCAGGACGACAGGTACGAGCCCGCGCCGCGAGAGAACAGGTTGAAGCGAGTGCGCATCGCGAACAACGTGTTCGCGGATATCAGCTACGAGCGGTGGGGCGGCGACGGCTGCTTCCTTAAAATCGTGGCGGGCACGGAGTCCGTGACCGTCGAGCACAACACCATCCTGCACAACGGCAACATCACGAAGATGGGCGGCGACCCGCACACCAACTTCGTCTTCCGTAACAACATCGCGCGCCACAACGAGTACGGCGTCTTCGGCGACGGCGTCGGCTACGGCAGCAACACGCTCGCGGCCTACTCGCCCGGCGGCGTCTTCGCGCGCAACGCCATCGCGCGCGAGGTCAACGCCCCTTGGAACACCGAGCTCGTCTACCCGGCCGAGACCTTCTTCCCCGCCTCCATGCAGGAGGTCGGCTTCGTCGACGCGGCCTCGGGCAACTACCGCTTAGCCTCCGGCTCGCCCTACAGGAACGCCGGCACGGACGGCCGCGACCTCGGCTGCGACATGGCCGCGCTCGAAGCCGCGCAGGGCGGCACGCCCGCGCCGACTCCGACCCCGACGCCCACGCCCGCGCCGACGCCGCGCCCGACTCCCGCGCCCGCGCCTCTCCCCACGCCTCTCCCC
>DASUNL010000008.1:0-9867 GCA_036277175.1 Pyrinomonadaceae bacterium
CGTTCGAGGCCGTCGGCTCGCAGGAGGACAACAGCTTCATCGGCATCGGACTGGCCTCCGTCATCACGACCGACTTGGCGAAGGTCAACGGCATCTCGGTGTTGTCGAAGGCGGCGGGCGCGGGGCGCGCGCACGAGACCGGGCACGGGGCGCGCGAGCTTGCGCGCGAGCTTGGCGCGAACATCCTCCTCGAAGGCGAGGTGATGCGCGCCGGGCAGAACATCAGGATTCAGGCGCGGCTCACGGACGTCGAGACGGGCCGGGTGATTTGGGGCGACCGCTATCGCGGCGACGAGTCGCAGCTCTTCGACATGCAGGACTCGGTCTGCCGCTCGGTCGCCGACGCGCTCCGCGTCAGTCTCTCTTCGGAAGTGCGCGAGCAGATGGCGCACCCGCCGACGACCGACATCAATGCGTTTGAACTCTACTCGAAGGCGCGGGCCTTCCTTGAGCGGCGCGAGATTAAGGGGAACGTCGATTTCGCGATGCGGATGTTCGAGGAGGCTCTGAAGCTCGACCCGCAGTTCGCGGCGGCGCAGGCGGGACTCGGCGAAGCCTACTGGCTCAAGTACGACGAGACGCGCGACGGGCTTTGGGTGCAGCGCGCTTTGGCGGCGAGCGACCGCGCGCTCGTCCTCGACCCGAACCAGCCGCAGGTTCACGTCTCTTTGGGAATCATCTATCAGGGGACGGGGAAGTTGACGCGGGCGGTCGAGGAGTTTGAGCGCGCCTTAAGTCTCCAACCTTTAAGCGACGACGCGCACCGTTGGCTCGGCCGCTGCTTCATGCAGAAGGGCGAGCTGGAGCGCGCCATCTCGCACTTCAAGAAGGCCATCGAGATACGCCCCGGCTACTGGGACAACTACGACCGTCTCGGCGTCTGCTACTACCTGATGGGACGCTACGAGGAGGCGGCCGAGCAGTTCCGCCACGTCATCGCCATCCAGCCCGACAGCTACAAGGGCTACAACAACCTCGGCGGCATCTACTACCTCATGGGCCGCTACGAGGACGCGATTCCGATGAGCCGCCGCGCCAACGAGATTCACCCGACGGCCGACGCCTACTCGAACCTCGGCAGCAACTACTTCTACCTCGAACGCTACGCCGAGGCCATCGAGGCTTACAAGAGCGCCATCGAGTTGAACCCCGGCGACGACATCCTCTACCGCAACTTGGGCGACGCCTACCTACGCGCCGGCAACCGCCCCGACGCGGAGGCGCACTACCAACTGGCGGCCGGGTTGTTGCGAAAGTCGCTGCTGGTCGCGCCGGGCAACGCCGAGCTGCTTGGGCGTCTCGCCGTCTGTCAGGCGAAGCTCGGGCGCACCGAAGAGGCGCTACAGAACATCGAGAGCGCCGCCTCGGGCGAGCCGCACAACACGAAGCTCCAGTACCAGAAGGCCGTCGTCTACGCGCTCGCTGGCCGCGACGAGAGGGCGCTCGAATACCTCGCCCACGCCCTCTCGCACGGCTACAGCAACTCCGAGGCGCTGCGCGACCCAGACCTGCTCTCTCTGCGCGACTCCGCCGAGTTCACTTCGCTCTTCCCGCCGCCCGCCTAGCACGCGCCGCACGCCTGTTTACATCACGGCCCTTCAACGACACTTCAACAACACGTCAGCGGTCGCGGTTGATGATTATCTCCGGGTCGAGCGGCGTGGGCGACGGCCCGGCCGCCGGGGCGGTCGAGACGGTGTACTTGTAACTGCCGTCGGCGGCCGCAGCCTTAATCCTGCCCGTCCTGCCCTGTTGCGCGCCCCCGGCCGGGACGTTAGTGAAGCTGAGGCCGACGCCGTCCATCGGGTCGCCGTTCGCCCCCGTGAACGCCACGGTGAGACTCGTCAGCACGTCGTCGAGGTTGTTGATGACGTAGAAGTCGAGCCTCTCGTTCCTCGCCTTGACGAGCTTGAGCTTGTCGGGCGCGGCGAGAATCATGCGCCTCCCCGTAGTCGCGTCGTCGTAGACGACGATGACGACCGTCTTGTCTTCCTTGGTGAACGGGGTGAGGGACGGGTCAGTGTTGGTGTTGGCGTTGGTGTTGGCGTTGTCGTTCTGTGTGGTGGCGCGGTTGTTGTTGACAGAGTTGCCGCCGCCCGCGTTGTTGCTCGCAGGGTCGGGGCATGCCGTCGAGAGCGCGACGGCAGCGATGAGGGGCAAAAGAGATACTTTCTTCATCGTGGGCAGTTCTCCTGTTCCTGAGGCTGTGATGTCAGTGGCACGGTTCGGGCCGGGCGTCGAATCCGGCGCGCGTGTGTCGGGGTTTCGGTCAGAGGTGTCGTTACTGGGCGCGCGCCGGCCGGAAAGTTGGCGGGGCGCGCGGGGTGGCCGCGTATGAAGAGTGTTTGACGGCGGCCGCGTAAAAGATTTAGGCCGGGCCGTGTCCCGGCGCTCGTCAATGCGTGCGGATTGTATGCGAGGCGCGCAACCGTTGTCTACAGAAAAGCTCGACGGCGCGCGCCGCACACTTTTGCCAGACGCTTCGGAAGAACTCTCCACACAACCGCAGTACGCTTGGACTCACGGCCGCGAGCGAAGCGAGACGACCGAGGGCGCGGCCCTTTGATGATTGCCGGAAGGGGAGGGCGACGGATGAAGATTCTTTTGACGGGCGGGACGGGCGTCATCGGCGAGGGCGTCATCCCGGCGCTACTCGACGCGGGGCACGAGATACGTCTGCTCACGCGCGGCGCGGAGAAGGACGCGCGCGAGTGGCCGCAAGGCGTCGAGCCGTTCGCGGCCGACGTCTCGGACGCGGCGTCGCTCGCGGGCGCGGCCGCCGGGTGCGACGCGGTCGTCCACGTCACGGGCATCATCCGCGAGACGCCGCCTGACATGACCTTCGAGCGCGTCAACGTCGGCGGCACGCGCAACATCTTGAAGGAGGCGAAGTCGTCCGGCGTCCGCCGCTTCGTCTACGTCTCCTCGCTCGGCGCTGATCGCGGCGAGTCCGAGTATCACCGCTCGAAGCTTCGGGCCGAAGAGGTGGTCAGGAAGTTTCGCGGCGACTGGCTCATCCTCCGGCCCGGCGCGGTCTACGGCCCCGGCGACGAAGTCATCTCGATGCTTTTGAAGCTCGTCCGCGCGCTGCCCGTCGTCCCGGCCGTCGGCGACGCCGAGCAGAGGTTTCAGCCCGTCTGGTACGAGGACTTCGGCCGCGCGGTCGCGCGCGCCGTCGCCGACGACACCTTGACGCACGAGACGCTCGAAGTCGCGGGCGAAGAGTTGACGACGACGCGCGACATCGTCGAGCGTCTGGGCCGCCTGACGGGGCGCGAGCCGACGATTCTGCCCGTCCCCGAAATGCTCGCCTCGGCCGTCGCCACCGCCTCCGATGCGCTCGGCCTCGGCCGCCTCGCTTCGAGCGCGCTCGGCGTCGACATCCCGCTCGACGAGGCGAAGGTCACGATGCTCATCGAGGAGAACTTCATCCGCGAGCCGAACGTCAACGCGCTGACCGAAGTCTTCGGCATCGAGCCTCTGTCACTCGACGAGGGCTTGCGGCTGCTCGCCGACTCGATTCCGGAACAGCTCCCGTCCGAGGGCTTCGGCCCGCTCCGACGCAAACGCTTCTGGGCCGACATCACGGGCGGCCGCTACGACGCGGAGGAGCTACTCAAGGTCTTCCGCGAACGCTGCGCCGAGATTATGCCGATTGAGTTCGACGCCGAGCCGGGGACGCCGAACCGCGTCGAGCGCGACACGACTTTGACGGCCGCGCTCCCCCTGCGCGGAAACATCCAGATGCGCGTCGCCGAGGCCGAGCGACGGCGCGTGACGTTCGTCACCATCGAGGGCCACCCGCTCGCGGGCGTCGTCGGCTTCACGTCGGAGCGGACGACGCGCGGCGTCCGCTTCACGGTCGAGACGCTGGCGCGCGCCGCCAACGTCTTCGACTACGTGAGCATGAGCACCGTCGGGTCGTTCCTTCAGGACGCGAACTGGGTGCAGGTCGTCGAGCGGATGATTGAAGTGAGCGGGGGCAAGTCGCGTTCGGGCGTCGAGAGCGACGAGGCGACGCTCGAAGACGAGGAGGCCGCGAGCGTCGAGCGAAGAATCGAGAGTTTAGTCGTCGGCCGCCGTCGCGCGCAGAACGCCGAGGCGGGCCGTAAGTCCGCGACGCGCGCGCGCAAGTCAACGGCGAGGCCCGCCGCGACGAAGGGCGCGAAGAAGAAAGCCGCGACGAAGAGCGTGAAGAGTACGAAGCGCGCGAAGAGCGTCGCGCGCAAGAGGCGTTGAGGCGTTAGTGCGTTCGTCGGCTTCAGTCGGCGCTGAGCGCGCGTCGCAGCGCCGAGCGCGCGGCCCAGTAGCCGCACATGCCGTGGACGCCGCCGCCCGGAGGCGTCGAGCTGGAACAGATGTAGAGCCGCTCGTTCGGCGTCGCGTAAGGGTCGTACTTCGCGACGGGCCGCATCATAAACTGCCGGAGGTCGTTTGCGCCGCCGCCGATGTCGCCGCCGACCATGTTCGGGTTGTGTCGCTCGACGTCGTGAGTCGTCATCGTGCGGCGCGCGAGGATGAGGTCGCGGAAGCCGGGCGCGAAGCGTTCGACCTGCGCTTCGATGCGCTCGGTCATGTCCACGTCCGAGCCGTGCGGGACGTGACAATAGGCCCAACCCGTGTGCTTGCCCTCGGGCGCGCGCGTCCGGTCGAAAAGACTCTGCTGCGCGAAGAGCACGAAGGGCCGCTCCGGGTGTCGGCCGCGCCACATCTCGTCCTCGCCGCGCGCAATCTCTTCTAGAGTCCCGCCCAAGTGAACCGTCGCCGCGAGACGGCACGCCTCAGACTTCCAAGGCACAGGCCCGTCTAGCGCCCAATCGATTTTGAAGACGCCCGGCCCGTAGCGAAAGCGCGAGAGCTTGCGTCGATAACTCGAAGGCAGTTCGTCGCCCGCTACCCGGACGACCTGTCGCGGCGTGAGGTCGAAGAGGACGGCGCGAGAAGGCGGAAGCTCCTTCGTCGATTCAATCATCCGTCCCGTCTGAATCTCGCCGCCGAGACTTTGAAAACACGCGGCCAGCGCGTCGATGATTTTGATGGAGCCGCCGCGCACGCAGGGCCAGCCGATGGCGTGCGCGGCGAGCGCGAGCACGAGTCCGAACGAGGCCGTGCCGAACTTATCGAGCGGCAGCACGCCGTGCGCGGCGCAGCCCGCGAAGATGGCGCGCGCGTGCGGCTCGCGGAAATGAGACTTCGCCAGCCCCTCGGCCGAGCGCAGAGCTTTCAGACCGAAGCGCGCCATCAGGAAAGGGTGACGCGGCAGACGTATGGGCTGCAAGACTTCCTCGAAGAAGTCCGAGGCGCGCGCGACGAACGGGCGCATCAGGCGCGCGTAAGAGTCCGCGTCCGCGCCGAGCGTCGTGCCCGTCTCTTCAATCGACTTGAAGAGGACGGCCGCGCTTCCGTCGTCGAACGGGTGCGCGAGCGCGGCCGGCGGCTCGACCCACTCGACGCCCCAACTCTCAATCCCGAGCGAGCGAAAAAACGGCGAGACGACACCTACGGGGTGGATGGCCGAGCAGATGTCGTGCGAGAAGCCGGGGAGCGTCACCTCTTCGGAGCGCGCGCCGCCGCCGATTGTCTCGCGCCCTTCGACGACGCAGACGGAGAGCCCGCGCCGCGCAAGCTCAATCCCGGCGCTCAGGCCGTTCGGCCCCGCGCCCACCACCACCGCGTCGTAAGACTCTTTCGCCATGCCTCATTCTAACGACTTTCGCCCGCGCGTCATCAGAACTTTTTCGTCACGGCGCGTGTGCTAGAATCTCGGCCCATGCCGAAAAGCCTTCCCGCGTCGATGAAATATTTTTATGTCTCGGCGGCGCTCGCGCTCGCCGTCGCGCTCGCCGCATGTTCGGGTGATGCGTCGAACGCGAACACGAACGCGACATCGGCCGCGTCTTCGAGCGCGGCGATTGCGACCGTCGGCGGGCGGCCCGTCTCCGCGAAGCTCTACGAGATGTATCTGAAGAACGGGCGCGAGGAGTTGGGCCTGAGCGAGGCGACCGAGGAGGGGCGACGCAAGATTGAATATCTGCGCGAAGGCATCGTCTCCGAGTTGATAGACCGCGCCGTCATCGCGCGCGAGGCAGAGCGGCGCGGGCTGGTCGTCACGCCGGAAAAGCTGTCGGAGCGCGAGGCGCGCGCCGTCGCGCAGTTCGGCGGCGAAGAGAAGTACGCGGAGTACCTCGCCTCGCACGGCCTGACGCGCGACGAGTGGCGCGAAGTCATCAGGACGGAAATCTACGGCGAGCTTCTGCGCGAGGAGTTGCGCAAGGACGTGAAGGTCTCGGACGAGGACGTGCGGAAGTTCTACGACGAGCGCAAGGCTGACCCCGCGTTCCAACTGCCCGAGCGCGTCACGGCCTCGCACGTCCTCATCAACGCGCGCCCGAACCTCGTCTCGCAGGAGATTCAGCGCGCGCGCAACCTCGCGGGCGCAGACCTAGAGCGCGCCGTCGGCGAGGAGATGAACGCGCGTCGCGCGCGCGCCGAGGAGGTGCGGCGCAGGGCGGCGGGCGGCGCGGACTTCGCGGCCTTGGCGCGCGAGTTGTCGGAAGACCCCGCGACGCGCGAGCGCGGCGGCGACCTCGGCACGTTCGCGCGCGACTCGCACCCGCGCGCCTTCGACGACGCGGCGTTTCGTCTCCGGCCCGGCGAGGTGAGCGGGGTCGTGCAGACCGACTACGGCTTCCACGTCATCAAGGCGACTGGGCGCGAGGCGGCGCGCTCGCAGACGTTCGACGAGGCCGCGACGGAAATCCGCCGACGCCTCGCGACCGAGCGCGAGTCGGCCAACCTCCGCCAGTGGCTCAAAGAGGCGCGCCGCACATCGGACGTGCGCATCGAGGAGCCTTACCGCTTCGGCGCGCTCAAAGAAGAATTCCCCTCCAACTAAAACCACCTAACACTTAAACCACTCGCGCACGGTGTCGCCGTCAGTACCACCTGCCGCGAGCGGGCGGGTGTGACTGACGACTGCGTCGCGCGTGTCGTAACCAAGACCCGCCCGCTCGCGGCAGGCAGCACTGACCTGTACGGCCGCCTCGACGTTGGCCTGTGCCGCGCATAAACGTCCCGCCGCTTCGTCCTCAAGTTTTCCTCAAGTCTCGGAGCGTCCTCTTAAGTCGTTGAAATGGCAAGGGAAAGCCGCTCGCCCATCTGCCCGCCCGTCGTTCAAGGATTTCTCAACCCACGGGGATTATTTTCTCTCCATCGTTAGGAACGAAACGCAACGCCGCGAACGAGACCTTTGAACTATTTGACGAAAGGAAGCCTTTAAGATGTTTAAGAGACTCTCTGCCACGCTCATCGCCGTCCTATTTTTCTGCCTCGCCACGAGCGCCTCGGCGCGCGCCGCGTCGGTCGCGCCCGACTTGCTGACGAAACTCCACACGCTCGCCGCCAACACCGACGCCGGACTCGTCATCGTCGCCTTCGACACGACGACGGGACTCGACGACACGCACTTGGGCGTCCTGCGCGCCGCGGGAATCACGCGCGGCCTGACGCTTCAACGTCTTGGCATGGTCGCCGTGCCTTCGATTACGGTCGGACAGATTCGCACGCTCTCCGCGAACCCGGCCGTGCGCTCCGTCTGGTCGAATGAGCGTCTCTTCTACTACATGAATCAGGCGCGCGTGCTCGCGGGCGTTGACCGCCTCCGCACCGACGCCAACTTCACGCACTCGAACGGCGGGCTTCCCGTCTCGGGCGCGGGCAACTTCTCGGTCGTCGTCAACGACTCGGGCATCGACGCGACGCACAACGACCTCAAGTTCGGCACGAAGGTCATACAGAACGTGCAGACCTTGTCCGACAGCGAAACCTTGACGGGCTTCACCTCTTTGCAGACCGTCGAGGGCTTACCGAACACCGACACGCACGTCGGCCACGGCACGCACTGCGCGGGCATCCTCGGCGGCACGGGCCAGCAGTCGGCCAACCGCTACGGCGGCGTCGCGCCCGGCGCGAAACTCATCGGCACGGGTTCGGGCATCGGCCTCTTCGTCTTGAACGCCCTCGGCGGCTTCGAGTGGTCGCTCGCCAACCAGTTCCAGTACAACATCCGCATCATCTCGAACTCTTGGGGCGGCGGCGGCGACTTCGACCCGAACAACCCGATTAACATCGCGTCGAAGCTGGCGCACGACAACAACATCGTCGTCGTCTTCGCCGCCGGAAACTCCGGCCCCGGCCCAGACACGCACAACCCTTACGGCAAAGCGCCGTGGGTCATCTCGGTCGCGGCCGGGACGAAGGAGGGCGGACTCGCCTCGTTCTCCTCGCGCGGCATCCCGCGTGAAGAGCGTCTCGCCGACAGTGACCCGAACAACGATAACGACGCGCCGACCATCACCGCGCCGGGCACGGGCCGCGAGTTCGAGACCAACGCCGCGAAGTTTTCGGCGGCCGTCGTCTCGACGCGCTCCATCACGAACATCGTCTCGAACGGACTGGACAGCGACACGGAAATCCCCGTCGCCTACCTTCCTTTCTACACGCAGATTTCCGGCACGTCGATGGCGACGCCATTCGCGGCGGGCGTCGCCGCCCTGATGCTCGACGCCGACCCGACGCTCTCGCCCGACCAAGTCAAAGAGATTATGCAGCAGACGGCCTCGCGCATGCCGGGCCGCGAGGACTTCGAGGTCGGCGCGGGCTACATCAACGCCTACGCGGCCGTCGACAAGGTCTTCAACCGCTCGAAGCCTTACGGCCAATTCGTCGCGCCCGACTTCAACACGCAGGTCGGCATCGAGTACCAGCCTTGGGTCGAGGACTTCACCGTCGACTTCACGCCCGCCCAGCCGGGCCGCCAGAGCACCAACTCGCACCACTTCCAAGTCGAGGAGGGCATCGGCGTTTTGAACGTGAGCATCGACTTCGGGACGAACGCCGTCACGGACGAGACGGGCAACGCGCTCGGCCTCGTACTCTACCCTCCGGGCTGCGAGCAGGTCGAGTGCGGCTATTCGAGCGGCATCGCGCTCCCGGCGCTCGACTCGCCGAGCCGCCAAGTCGTCGTCCGCAATCCCGCGCCCGGCGACTGGACGGCCGAGGTGCGCGGCCTGCGCGGTCTGGTCTTAAACGCGGCGGGCGTGGCCGCGCCCTCTTCGCCCTTCGGCATCGCCGTCCCCGAGACCGTCAACGGCCGCATCAAGAAGGCCATCGTCACGGTCGAAGAGCCTTCGGACATCGCGAATCATCCGGCCGCGTCGCAGATTCGCGCCGCGCTTGAGAGCCGCATGATGGACACGTTCGCCGACAACACGTTCCGCCCCGACGCGCCCGTCTCGCGCGCCGCGCTCGCCGAGGCGTTGATGCTCAACACGCCGCTCCGGCAGACGCTCTCGTCGACGCCGAAGTTCGGCGACGTGTCGGGACGCCTCGCGGCCGTGGCCGAGTCGGCGACGGCGAAAGGCTCGACGCTGCGCGACTGGGACTTCACGCCCGCCGGGATGATGAGCGCGAGCACGGGGGTCTTTAATCCCAACATCAGTGCGCAGCGCATCGACGTGGCCGTCGCGCTTGTGCGCGCCCTCGGCCTCGACGCCGAAGCACGCGCACTCGCGGGCCGGCCCGTCACCGTCAACTACAACGGGCAGACCATCACGCTCGCCGACAACGCGGACATCCCGCTCGACAAGCGCGGCTACGTCCAACTCGCGCTCGACCGCCAGCTCATCGACGCGCGCTTCACCTTGGAGCAAGGCCCGTTCGACTTCCAGCCGAAGCTCAAGGCGCGCGCCGCGACGAGCGAGGCGATGACGCGCGCGTTCCTCGCACACGCGCTCGCGAACTTCCGCCAGCACTTCGTGGCGGGCACTTAGCGAAGGGGGCGCGGCCGGGGCGGGGAATCGAACTCCG
>DASUNL010000009.1:0-2323 GCA_036277175.1 Pyrinomonadaceae bacterium
CGGTGAGCGTCGGGAACTCAAGCTCGACCTTCTTGCGCACGAAGCGGCGCAACTCCATGTCGGTGATGACGACGGGCTTCTGCGCGCCCGGCGGCAGATTCCCTATCTCGCGCCGCATCGCGTCGAGGATGTCGTGCGCGATTGAGGGGTCGAGCGAGAGGAACGACCCGGCCGAGGTGCGCCGTATCGCGCCGCGAATCACGTCCTCGATTTCGGGGTCGAGCAGGTAGACGAACAAAGTGTCGCGCCCGCCCGTGTAGCGGAAAGAGATGTAACGCTTCATCGACGAGCGCACATATTCGGTCAGCACGACGGGGTCGTTCTTCTCTACGCGCCCCCATTCGGAGAGAGCGTCGAGGATGGATTTCACGTCGCGTATCGAGATGCCTTCCTGAACGAGTCGCTGCAAAACGTCCGTGAACTGGTGAATCGTGACGACCTTCGGCACGACCTCTTCGACGAGCTTCGGCGCGCCGCGCGCGGCGAAGTCCAGAAGCGCCTGCGACTCCTGTATGCCGATGAACTCGTGCGCGTACTTGCGCATCACCATCGACAGGTGCAGCGTGATGACCTCGGCCGGCTCCCAGACTTTGAGGCCCGCCAGCTCCGCGATGTGACGCTGCGAGGCCGGTATCCACGCGCCCGGCTTTAAGTCGGCCGGGTTGCGCACGTCCTCACCCTCGATGCCGAAGACGCGGATGTTGTCGGCCGAGTCGTTGACGTAGACGCAGTCGGGCCGTATCGAGCCGTAGACGACCGGCACTTCCTTGATGGCGATGAAGTACTGGTTCGACTTCAGAGGCGCGTCGCCGCTCACGTAGCAGCTCGGCAGGAGGACGCCTAAGTCGTAATAGACGGCCGAGCGCAGCTTCGGAAGCTCGGCGCGGAAGCGCGCTCCCGTAGGCGTCGTCGAGTCGATGAGGCGTGTGAGTTCGGGGCTGACGACGACGGCGAGCGGGACGGCGAACGTCGGCTGCAACTCGTCCTTGCCCTCGACCGCGCCCGTCTTCGCGCGCAGCTCCGCCTCCTCGGCCTGCGTCTTCTTCTGCGCGCGCAGGAGGCTGTAGGCGACGCCCGCGACGACCGCGCCGACGACGATGAGCGGGATGCGCGGCATGCCGGGCAGGACGGCCATCAAAAACAGAAGCCCCGCGCCCATCATCAAGGGCTTCGGGTTGCGCAGGAGTTGCTGGCTGATGTCCGCGCCGACGTTCGTCACGTCCTCCTCGGACGAGACGCGCGTGACGACGATGCCGGCCGAGACCGTAATCAGCATTGACGAGATGATGGCCGCCAGCCCGTCGCCGATGGTCATAATCGTGTACTTCTGCGCGGCCGCCGCGAACGACATCCCCTTGACGAGCGTCCCGACCGCCAAGCCGCCCGCGATGTTGACGAGCGCGATGACGATGGTCGCAATCGCGTCGCCCTTGACGAACTTCATCGCGCCGTCCATCGCGCCGTAGAGCTGCGACTCCTTCTGCAAAGAAGAGCGCGCCACGCGCGCCTGCTCCTGCGTAATCAGCCCGGAGCGCATGTCGGCGTCAATCGACATCTGCTTGCCGGGCATCGCGTCGAGCGTGAACCTCGCCGCCACCTCCGCCACGCGCTCAGAGCCTTTCGCCACGACGATGAACTGCACGACGAGGATGGTGATGAACATCACCGCGCCGACGATGATGCTCCCCTGCGCCGTAATCTGACCGAGTGCCTCGATGACGCCGCCGGCCGTCCCGTTGCGCAAAATGCTGCGCGTCGCCGAGACGCTCAAAGTCAGGCGGAAGACGGTCGTTAAAAGCAGGATGGTCGGGTACGAGGTCAGTTGCGTCGGGCTTGAGATGTAGAGCGAGGTGGCGAGGACGATAATCGAGACCGCGAGGTTGACGACGATGAGGACGGAGATGACGGCCGGCGGCAGCGGCACGAACAGAGTCCCGATGGCGAGCAGCACGCCGACGGGCAGAAGCATGTCGCTGTAGCGCGCCAGCAGGGTCGAGATGTTGCCGCGCTTCAACTCGCGCCAGAAGGGCCTGACCGAGGCGAGAAGCTTCTCCATAAACTCTCCAGCGTGTCGGGGTAGCGGCTTAACTTCGTCACGCGCCGCGAAGCGCCCGGCGAGCCGCCCGGTCGGGGGCCGGATTAACAGTCGCGTCTACTGCGAGAATTCGAGAATGAGAAAGATGACGACGGCCGCGGCGATGGTGCCGCAGAGCATGATTAGGACTTCGCCGGGGGTGAAGTAGCCGAAGTATGTTCGCGCGGGGGAGAAGAGTCCGACGCGCGCGGGCGGCGGCGCGACGCTCGCGCGCGGGGCGAGCGCGCC
>DASUNL010000010.1:0-5133 GCA_036277175.1 Pyrinomonadaceae bacterium
ATCCCCGGCAACCACGACTACTACGACCAGCTCGACGGCTTCCGACGCCAGTTCCGCCAGCCCGCCGTCGCGGCCGACGAGGACGGGCAGCGCCGCGAGTACGAGCTGGGCGACATGCAGCTCGTCGTCCCCGGCTTCCGCCGCACGCAGGAGTCGAGCTACCTCGCGCTCCGCCTGCCGCACGACTGGTGGCTCTGGGCGCTCGACACCGAGGTCGGCCAACTCGACGAACGGCAGCACGCCTTCTTCCAGAGCCTCTGCACCGAAGGCCCGCCCGGCTCCGACACCGTCATCCCGCCTCCCAAACTCATCATCGCCTCGTGCGCGCCGACGACCGTCTTCGGCCAACTCGCCGACGCCAACGACGAGAAGGCGGCCGACGCCTTCGTGCAACTCGGCGTCTCGCAGCCCTTCCTGCCCGGCCCCGGCCGCGACTTCGCCGACTCGGGCGACGCCAAGCTCTCGGACGGCCAGTGTCGCCTCGACCTCTCGGGCGACGTCCACCACTACGCGCGCTACTGGGGGCCGCCCGGCGAGGGCGCGCGCGCCGCGCGACGCGAGGAGGGCGAGGGCGTCCCGGCCCCTTCGGCCGAGAGCTACGCCTCGGTCGTGTCGGGCCTCGGCGGCGCGTTCCATCACCCTTCGCAGACCTTCGCGGGCCAAGTGCGCGAACAGGCGCTCTACCCGGACGAGGAGACTTCGCGGGGCGAGGTCGCCGAGCGGATTTTTAAATTCTGGAACGTCAAGAGCGGCGGGAGCGTCCACGTCATCGGCTTCCTCCTCGCCTTCGTCATCTACTTCGCGGTCGCCATCCCGCAGAGCAGCCGTCAGGTGCTCAACAACTTCTGGCTCCTTCAGTGGCTCGGCGTCGCGCAGGCGCAGCCCGTCACGCCGACCGTCTCGCCGATTCCGGCGACCTTCGACCCGAGCGAAGCGCCCGACGCTTTGGCGCACATCGGCGTCGCGTCGTCGGGCGAGGATTATCAAGCCGCGCTCGACCGCGTCTCGGTGCGCGACGCGCTCGAAGCCTCGGCGGTCAGGGCGGTCGAGCCTCTGCCGGGGGCCGCGCCGTGGAAGCCGGCCGATGGCCCTTGCGCGGTCGACCAGCCGCGCTACCTACACTTCTTCGCCCCGTGCCGCACCGAGTACACGACGCAGGCCGCCGTCGGCGAAGTCTTCCTCTGGCTCTCGCTCGTCGTCATCGGGTTCGGCATCTACAACCGCGAAAAGATTTTCGGCTCGCCGCTCAAGGCGGCCGAGAAGAAGCCGGGCGGCGGCAAGCGGCGTATCGTGATGAACTCGAAGTTCCGCGCCGAGCTTGAAGCGAAGCCCGGCCCATGGCTCCGCGTCCTCGTCCCGCTCGCCTTCATCTTCGGCTTCGGCGGACTCTATTTGATGAAGCCCTACCGCGACCACATCACGCCGTTCGGCAGCAGCATGATCGTCTTCTTCTCGATCATCTGGGCGGTCGCGGCCGCCGCGCTCGCCATCCGCTACAGCGAGCACCTCCACATCAAGTCGTTCGCCGACGACGTCGACCCACGCCTCTGGAAACTGTCCGAGCGCGTGCTGCCCATCCTCGCCATCGTCAGCGTCGCGTGGGGGCTGTGGTCGTTCGGCCGCAACAACCTGCCGTCGCTGCTCGTCTCCGACATGCTCTTCATCGCGGTCGTCACGGCGGCGGCGGCCGGGGTGGTCGGGCTCGGGTGGAGCGTGGCCGGCGACCAGAAGGGGCCGGGGGCGAAGAACCGCAAGTGGTTTCTTCTGCTCGGCCTCTGGCACGCGGTGCTGCAAGTCTCCCTCCCGTTCCTGCTCGTCAGGCGCGGGACGTGGATAACGTGGCTCGGCGCGGTGCTGCTCGTCGCCGCGCCGACGTGGCTCGTCGGCGAACGACTGATGAAGATTAAGTCGCCCAAGGCGCGACGACTCGCGCTCGTCGCGGCGTGGCTCGTCTACGGCGGCTTGATGCTCGCGCTTTCCTACCTGCCGTCGTTCGGCCTCTCGCGTCCCTTCATGTCTCAGGACTGGAGCGGGTGGTCGGGGCTTCTGCCCGCGCTCGCGGCCGGCGCGGCGGGCGCGGTGCTCTGCTGCCTCTGGTTCGGCTGGTATCTGGGCGTGGCGCTCACGCTGCACGGCCACAACAACGAGGTCGGCGGCGCGGCGCGCATCGAGCGGTTCAAGGAGTTCGTCCGCGTCAAGCTGACGAGCACCGGACTGACGGCCTACGTCATCGCCGTCGACGAGCCGAAGGAGCGCGGCGCGGAGCTTCGGCCGAAGCTCGTCGACGTGTTCACCTTGCGCGTCAAGGGCGGCGCGTGAGAGCGTCTAAAACTTTTCACAACGGAGAAGAGTCCTATGCCCGGCCCGAACAACCTCCCGCGACCGATGCGCTGGACGGGGGCGGCCAACCGCCCGCCCGGCCTTCTGCTCCCGCCCGCGCCGATGCCGATGCTCAAGGGCTTCGCGCTCCTGAAGACTTGGCGTTACGTCGCCGTCTGGACGGAAGAGTTCTCCTTCTACGCCGGGACGGCGCGCGTCGGCCCCATCCCGCAGGAGTTCTGGGCCGTCTGGGATCGCGAGTCGAACCCGCGCCGCATGTACGAGAAGACCTACCTCATCCCGCGCGTCGTCAAGTTCCCGCCGCGACGCATGATCGTCGAAGACGAGGGCGTGCGCTTCGACATCACGCTCGAAGAGGACGAGGGCTTCGAGGTGGCGACGCCTTACGGCGACGCCTACACGTGGACGCGCAAACAGCTCATCCCGGCGCGCGGCCACGTCACCTTCGCCGGACGCACGCGCGAGATAAACGCCAAGGCGTTCATCGACGACAACGCCGGCTATCACCCGCGCCGCACGCTCTGGAAGTGGTGCGGCGGCATCGGCCGCGACACCGAGGGGCGCGAGGTCGCTTGGAACGCCATCGTCGGTTTGAACGACACGCCGGAGGCGAGCGAGAACTGCGTCTGGATTAACGGAGTTCCGCAGTTCGTCGGCGCGGTCACGTTCGCCGAAGACCTGTCGTCGGTGACGTTCGCCGCCGGCGGGACGCTGCGCTTCACGCAGGAAGCGAACCGCGTGCAGAACGACGAGTTTATCGTCATCCACTCCTACTACGAGCAGCCCATCGGCACGTTCACGGGGACGCTTCCGGGCGGCATCACGCTCGCCGAAGCCTACGGCGTGATGGAACGTCAGGACGCGCTCTGGTAAAAACAAGCTCGTCCGACTTCAGACGAGCGAAGGGATTGGACGAGCGAGCAATCGGGATGAGCGAAGGGATTGGATGAGCGAAGAGACTGAGAGGCGCGTCCGCGTCGCCGTCCTGATTTCCGGGCGCGGCTCGAACATGACGGCGCTCGCCGACGCCGTCTCGGCGGGCCGCGTCCCCCGCGCGGAAATCGTCGTCGTCGTCAGCGACAAGCCCGAGGCCGGAGGACTCGCGCTCGCCGCCGCGCGCGGCATCGAGGCTTTGGCCGTCGAGCGTCCGCACGGCACGACGCGCGAGGAGCACGAGCGAGCGCTCGTCGAAGTCCTGCGCGCGCGCTCGGTCGAGCTCGTCTGCCTCGCCGGTTTCATGCGCTTGCTCTCGCCGCTTTTCGTCGAAGCGTTTCGGGGGCGCATACTCAACATCCACCCATCGCTTCTGCCCGCCTTCCCCGGCCTCGACGCGCAGCGTCAGGCCATCGAGCACGGCGTCAAAGTCTCGGGCTGCACCGTCCACTTCGTCGACGAACATCTCGACGCCGGCCCCATCATCACGCAGCGCGTCGTCCCGGTACACGACACCGACACGGTCGAGACTCTTTCGGCGCGCATCCTCGACGAAGAGCACAAGGCTTACCCAGAGGCTCTCGCGCTCGTCGCCGGCGGCGACTATCGACTCGACGGACGCCGCGTGCGTCCGAAGGCCGCCCCGCCCGACTCGCCGCGCCAATGAGTGTTGACATTCGCGTCCGCGCCGCATGATTTTGCCGCGCGTTGCCTTTTCGTCCGTCGGCGTGTGGCCCGCGCCGCAACCCCGCCCCGCCCTCCCTGCGCGCGCGACCTGTCACACGTGGCCCCGCCTGTTTATAATCCCGGCATGACGATTGACGAGCAACTCGCGTTTCTGCGCAAAGGTGCGGTGGACGTCATCCGCGAGGAGGACTTGCGCGCGAAGCTGGAGCGGAGCGCGCGCGACAGGGTCGCGCTCAAGGTGAAGCTCGGCGCAGACCCGACCGCGCCCGACATACATCTCGGCCACACGGTCGTCATCCGCAAGCTGCGCGCGTTTCAGGAACTCGGCCACACCGTCGTCTTCCTCATCGGCGACTTCACCACGCTCATCGGCGACCCTTCGGGCCGCTCGACGACGCGACCCAAGCTCACGCGCGACGAAATCAACGCCAACGCCGAGACCTACCGCAAGCAAATCTTCAAGCTGCTCGACCCCGACAAAACGATCATCGACTTCAACTCGCGCTGGATGGACGCGCTCGGCTCGGACGGCTTCGTCCGCCTCGCCTCGCACGTCACGGTCAAGCAAATCCTTGAGCGCGACGACTTCCAGAAGCGCCTCGCGAAAGAGCAGCCCATCGCGCTCCACGAGCTTCTCTACCCGCTCGCGCAAGCCTACGACTCGGTCGCTTTAGAGGCGGACGTGGAACTCGGCGGCACGGATCAAAAGTTTAATCTCTTGATGGCGCGCAACCTCCAACGCGAGTACGGCCAAGAGCCGCAGGCCGTCATCACGATGCCTCTCCTCGAAGGCACGGACGGCGTGCAGAAGATGTCGAAAAGCTTGGGCAACTACATCGGCATCGACGAGCCGCCCGCCGAGATGTTCGGCAAAGTCATGTCCATCTCCGACGACTTAATGTGGCGCTACTACGAGCTTCTGACCGACTCGACCGTCGGCGAGACTGAACAGATGCGCACCCGCGCGACGAGCGGCGAAGTCAACCCGCGCGACTTAAAAGTAGAACTCGCGAAGCGCGTCATCACGGACTTCCACTCGACGGACGCGGCGCGCGAGGCCGAAGAGGATTTCGTGCGACGCTTCCGCATGAAGGAAGCGCCCGACGAAGTTGAGGAGCGCGCGGTCGCGTCGCAAACGTGGAAGCTCGCGCGCCTGCTCGCCGAGACGGGGCT
>DASUNL010000011.1:0-16998 GCA_036277175.1 Pyrinomonadaceae bacterium
CGGGGATAATCGAGAGTGTGTCCATGAATTATGCCGTCGCGGTCAGGATGCGCGCGGCCATTATACGCCAAGCCGCGTGAAGTTCTGTTTTGGTAATCCGCGACGCATCTGTATAATCCGACCCGTAACGCTTCCCCCCTAATTTGAGCAGAGGGTTTCGGTCTCTCCCGACGGGTCCACCTATGTCCATCGAACAGCCCGGCGCGCCCGCGCCTGAAGAGGATGTCACAGCGGAATGGGTCTCGCGCCTGCAAAGACGCGACGTCGCCCCATACTGGCTGGCCGCCATCATCGAGTCGGCCGAAGACGCCATCGTCTCGAAGACCCTCGACGGTATCATCACGAGTTGGAACAAGGGGGCCGAGCGCATCTTCGGCTACACGTCCGACGAGGTCTTGGGCAAGCCCGTCACGATTCTCATCCCGCCAGACCACCTCGACGAGGAGCCGGCCATCCTCGCGCGCCTGCGCGCGGGCGAGCGCGTCGAACACTACGAGACGGTGCGCGTCCGCAAGGACGGTGCGCTCTTGGAAGTCTCGCTCACCGTCTCGCCGATACGCGGCGAGGGCGGCCGCATCATCGGGGCCTCGAAGATCGCGCGCGACATCACCGAGCAGCGCCGCATCGAGCGCGCGGCGCGCGAGGGGGCCGAGCGCCTCAACCTCGCGCTCGACGCGGCGCGCCTCGGCGACTGGAACTGGGACACGTCCACCGACATCATCACCCTTTCGGAACCGGCCGCGCGCATCTTCGGCATCCCGCCGGGGTCGCGCATGACTTGGACGGAGCTGCGCGGCCTGCTCGACCCGGACGACGGCGAGCGGGCGCGGGCCGCCGTCGAACGCTCAATCGCCGAGCGCACCGACTACGACATCGAGTACCGCGTCGTGCGTCCCGGCGGACACCGCTGGGTCTTGGCCCGAGGCCGCGCGCAGTTCGACGAGGACGGGCGTGTGCTCGGGATGCTCGGCGTCGTGCAGGACATCACGGAGCAGAAGCGGACGGAGGAGACGCTGCGCGAGCAGGGCGAGGCGTTGCGCGCCATCAATCAGGTCGGCGGCATCGTCTCGGCCGAACTCGACCTGCATAAAATCGTGCAGGCCGTCACCGACGCCGCGACCGAACTGACGGGCGCGCGCTTCGGCTCCTTCTTCTACAACGTCATGGACGAGCGCGGCGCGTCCTACATGCTCTACACGATGTCGGGCGTGTCGCGCGAGGCGTTCGCGCACTTCCCGATGCCGCGCGCCACAGAACTCTTCGGCCCGACCTTCCGAGGCGAGGGCACCGTCCGCATCGCCGACGTTCACAAGGACGCGCGCTACGGGAAGAACTCGCCCTACTTCGGGATGCCCGAAGGCCACCTGCCCGTGACGAGCTATCTGGCCGTCCCCGTCGTCTCGCGCTCGGGCAGCGTCCTCGGCGGACTCTTCTTCGGACACCCGGAGGCCGACCGTTTCACCGAGCGCCACGAGCGACTCGTCGCGGGGATGGCCGCGCAGGCCGCGGTCGCGATGGACAACGCGCTCCTCTTCGAGGCGGCCGAGCGGGCGCGTGCCGAGGCCGAGAGCTCGGCCGCCGAGAGCGCGCGTCTCTACCGCGAGGCGCAGGAGGCCAACCGCCTCAAGGACGAATTCCTCGCCACCATCTCGCACGAGCTGCACACACCCCTGACCGCCATCCTCGGGTGGGCGCACATGCTCCGGATGGGCCAGCTCGAAGAGGAGGGCACGACCAAGGCCTTCGAGACCATCGAGCGCAACGCGCGCGCGCAGGCGCAGCTCATCGACGACCTCTTGGACGTCTCGCGCGCCATCACCGGCAAGCTCCGCATTGACGTCCGCCCGCTCGACCCGAACTCCTTCATCGAGTCGGCCATCGAGGCCGTGCGCCCGGCGGCCGAGGCCAAGGGCGTCCGCGTGCAGAAGATTATGGACACGGGCGTCGTCTCCGTCGCGGGCGACCCCGTGCGTCTCCAACAAGTCGTCTGGAATCTTCTCTCGAACGCCATCAAGTTCACGTCGCGCGGCGGGCGCGTGCAGGTCACGCTCGAACGTGTCAACTCGCACATCGAGATTGCGGTGAGCGACACCGGCGCGGGCATCGCGCCAGAGTTTTTGCCGCACGTCTTCGACCGCTTCCGTCAGGCCGACCAGAAGACGACGCGGCAGCACGGCGGACTCGGACTCGGGCTCGCCATCGTGCGACACTTGGTCGAGCTTCACGGCGGGACGGTCGCGGCCGCAAGCCCCGGCCCGGGTCAAGGCTCGACCTTCACCGTGCGCCTGCCCGTCGCGCCCGTCTACCGACCCGAAGAGGCGGCCGAGCGCGTCCACCCGGCGGCGCGCGAAACGCTCCCGGCCTACGACTGCCCCGAACGTCTCGACGACCTGCGCGTGCTCATCGTCGACGACGAGCCGGACACGCTTGAGATGCTACGCTTCGGGCTGTCGCACTGCGGGGCGATTGTGACGCTCGCCAACTCGGCCGACGAGGCGCTCAAGTCGTTCGCCGTCGAGCGGCCCGACGTGCTCATCAGCGACATCGGGATGCCCGTCGTGGACGGCTACGAGTTGATTAAAAAGGTCAGGGAGCTGCGTCCCGAAGATGGCGGGCGCGTCCCGGCCATCGCCCTGACGGCCTACGCGCGGACGGAGGATCGTCTGCACGCGCTGCGGGCCGGATACCAGATGCACGTAACGAAGCCGGTCGAGCTGGCCGAGCTCGTCGCCGTCGCCGCGAGCCTCGTGCGGCGAGCCTCTTGAGCGCGTGTGAAGTGATGAAAGCCGCAGGCCTCGTCCCCCTCTCCGTCCTCGACCTCGCGCCCGTCCGCTCGGGCGGCCGCATCGCCGACGCCTTCCGCGAGATGACCGAGCTTGCACGCCACGTCGAGCGATTGGGCTTCACGCGCTTCTGGCTGGCCGAGCATCACAACATGCCGGGCATCGCCAGTGCGGCGACGGCCGTCCTCGTCGGACACGTCGCCGGCTCGACGCGCACCATCCGCGTCGGCTCGGGCGGCGTGATGCTCCCCAACCACTCGCCGCTCGTCGTCGCCGAGCAGTTCGGTACGCTCGAATCGCTCTATCCCGGCCGCGTCGATTTAGGCATCGGCCGCGCGCCCGGCACAGACCAGCGCACCGCCCGCGCGCTCCGCCGCACCTTCAACAATCCCGACGAAGACTTCCCGCGCGACGTGGCCGAGTTGCTTTCCTACTTCGCTCCGCCGCGAGAGGGTCAGGCCGTGCGCGCCGTGCCGGGGGCGGGACTCGACGTCCCCGTCTGGATTCTCGGTTCGAGTCTTTTCGGCGCGCGCCTCGCCGCGTCAATGGGACTTCGGTTCGCCTTCGCCTCGCACTTCGCGCCCGACATGATGACGCGCGCGCTCGAAATCTACCGCGCGGAGTTTCGCCCTTCGGCCGCGCTCGACAAGCCCTACGCGATGCTCGGCCTAAACGCCTACGCCGCCGAGACGGACGAGGAGGCGCGCCGCCTCTTCACCTCCGTCCAACAGCAATTCCTTCGTCTGCGTCGCGGGCAAGCGGGGCCGCTCCCGCCGCCCGTCGAGACGTTGGAAGGAAGCTGGACGGCGGCCGAGCGCGCGGGCGTCGAGCACGCGCTCTCCTGCTCGGTCGTCGGCTCGCACGCGACCGTGCGACGCGCCCTGAAGGAGTTCGTCGCGGCGACGCGCGCCGACGAGCTGATGCTCGTCGCTCAAATTTACGACCACGCGGCGCGCCTGCGCTCCTTCGAGATAGTCGCTGACGCCGCACGCGACTTGTCGGCGGGCGAGGGCCGCGCCGCATAGACTGTAAGCGCCCGTGTCCTCGACGGCGGGCGGCTCGAACTCATTCCGCCGAATTCATTTCGACGAACTCATCATTAAGGAGAATCGACCCGTGATTAAAACGAACGGCTACGCCGCGCAGGACGCGACGACGCCCCTCGCGCCCTTCTCTTTCGAGCGCCGCGAGGTCGGGCCGCGCGACGTCCACATCGACATACTCTTCTGCGGCGTCTGCCACTCGGACATCCATCAGGCGCGCAACGAGTGGGCCAACTCCATCTACCCCATGGTTCCCGGCCACGAGATAGTCGGCCGCGTCCGCGCCGTCGGCGCTGAAGTGACGCGCTTCCGCGAGGGCGACACGGCAGGCGTCGGCTGCTTCGTCGACTCGTGCCGCGAGTGCCGCGAGTGCCGTCGGGGCGAGGAGCAGTACTGCACGCGCCACCTCGCCGCCACCTACAACGGCACGGAGATGGACGAGCAGACGCCGACCTACGGCGGCTACTCGACGCAAATCATGGTCGAAGAGGATTACGTCCTGAAGATTCCCGAAGGCTTGCCGCTCCCGAACGTCGCGCCGCTCCTCTGCGCGGGCATCACGACCTACTCGCCGCTCCGCCGCTTCAAGGTCTCGGAGGGGCAGCGCGTCGGCGTCGTGGGCTTGGGCGGCCTCGGTCACATGGGCGTCAAGCTCGCCGCCTCGATGGGCGCGGAGGTGACGGTCTTCAGTACTTCGCCGTCGAAGGAAAAGGACGCGCGCGGGCTCGGCGCGCACAACTTCGTCGTGACGAGAAACCCGCAGTGGTTCGAGCCGCTCGCCTCGTCGTTCGACTTCATCCTCGACACCGTCTCGGCCGAACACGACATCAACCCGTACCTCTCGATGCTGCGCGCGGAGGGCGCGATGGTGCTCGTCGGCGCGCCCGAAAAGCCTCTGGCCGTCCAAGCGTTCTCGCTCATCGCTAACGGCCGCACGCTCGCCGGGTCGATGATCGGCGGCATCCGCGAGACGCAGGAGATGCTCGACTACTGCGCCGAGCACCGAATCACCTCCGACGTCGAGGTGATTCCGATTCAGCAAATCAACGAGGCTTACGAGCGCACCGTGCGGGGCGACGTGCGCTACCGCTTCGTCATCGACATCGCCTCGCTCCGTGACGGCGACTCGTAAGCGGCCGGTCGGGTTTGTGAAGTTTTAGGAGTTGCGAGAGGTAATCGTTAGGAGTTGTGTGAGAGGTACTTCGCGGCCATCCGTCTGACGGTGTTTAGGCCGCGAAACGTGGCGCGGCGGCCGACCGCCTTCTCGAAGACCGTATTCGAGAAGGCGGACTCGCCCTGCCTCTTGCGGCACAGCCAGAAGACCTCGCGCCCGCGCACGCTGAAGTCGTCAATCTCCGTCCTCAACTTCATCAACTTACCTGTCGACTCTTCGTCGAGCGTCTCTTTCAAGAACGCGACGTTGAGCGCGACGCCCGCGTCGAGTTCTTTTTGCGAGAAGGGCTGACGGTCGGCGAGCGCGGCCAGCTCGTCCTCCGTCCGCAGAAACGTCGCGACCTCGAAACCCAGAGCCTCGCGCAAGCCCTCCTCGATTCTCTTCTCAAGCCGCCGCGCGTCCTTCGACCTCGTCTCGAAGACGACGTTTCCGCTCGCGATGAAAGTCTCGACCTCGCGGAAGCCGAACGACTCGAAGTGCCGCCGCAGGTCTTCCATCCTGACGGTGCGGCCGCCGACGTTGACGGCGCGAAGGAAAGCGAAGTATCTCGGCATGCTTCGGTAATCAGTCGGCCCGCACGGGCGCGGCCTCTCCGGCCGACGACTCGCGCATCCACGCCTGAAGTCGCTCCGTGTCGCGCCCGACCGTGCGCGAGGCGGCGAACAGCACGAGCGTCAGTAAAGCACCTAACGCGGGGATGATGTACATCGCGTTGCGCAACCCTTCGGCGCGGAACGGTTCGAGCGCCTGCTGCGTGAGGCTGGCGACGCCCGCCGCTTCGGCCGCGCGCCGCGTGAAGTAGTCGCTGACGATGCCCGTCCCGTAGGGGCCGAGCGAGGCGCCGAGCACGTACATCGCGAAGAAGTAGAGCGCCATCGCCGTCCCCCGCAAAGACGGCTCGATGACATCCTGAATCGTCGAGTAGACGGTCGAGTAGTAGAAATACATCAGCGCGCAGCCCGCGCCCATCAGCACCATAAACCCGGCGATGTCGCCGCCCTCGCGGCCGAGCGCGAAGAAGAGGAACGGGACGGAGGCCGCAATCGCCAGCGCGCCGACCATCATCCGCCCGCTCGCGCGACGCTTCGTTACCGAGTCGGCGATGACGCCTCCGAGCAGAAGTCCCGGCGCGCCCGAAAGCCCGTAGACGACCATCGAGACGAGGTTGGCCGAGCGTATGTCCGAGCCGTGGTAGCGCATCAGGAACGGCGTGAGGAACGAGCCGATGGCATACATGTTGAAGTTGTGGAGCGCGCCCGAGATGATTATCCAGAGCATCGTCGGCGTCCCCAAGACCAGACGGTAGGGCGAGCCCTCGCGCCGCCGCGCGCCGATGTCGTGCGCCTCGCTCGCGCCGCGCCGCGGCTCGCGTATGAAGAGGACGGCTATCGCGCACAGAAGCCCCGGCAGCCCCGCGACGTAGAAGGCCGGCCGCCAGCCGTACTCGCGCGCAATCGTCCCCGACACGGCGAAGCTCAGGGCGATGCCGATGGGCAGGCCGAGCATGAAGACGGAGAGCGCCTTCGCGCGTCGCTCGGACGGGAAGAGGTCGCCGATGAGTGAGGTCGCGGCCGGCGCGCACGAAGCCTCGCCGACGCCGACGCCGAGCCGAAGCGCGAAGAGCTGCCAGAAGTTTCGCGCGAACCCCGACCCGACCGTCGTCAGACTCCACACGAAGACCCCGGCCGAGAGAATCCACTTGCGCGCCGTCCTGTCGGAGAGACGGCCGAGCGGGACGCCGACGAAGGCGTAGAGCAAGGTGAACGCCGTCCCCAAAGCGCCCATCGCGCCGTCGCTCATCCCCCACTCGCGCCTGACCGCCTCGCCGACCGCGCCGAGTATCTGGCGGTCGAAGAAGTTCATCGTGTTGATGGCGAACAGCACCCACAACGCGAACCGTGCGCTCGAACGCTCTTGCATCATCGGGGTCGGCCTTCGCTCTGAAAGTTCGTTTGGATTGGAGACGGGCTTGCGGGAAAACTTCGCGCGCGCGGCCGGGTGTAAAACCTGCGCGATTCGCCGGAACAAAAGCTTGACGTTTATACGCCCCGGTGCTACTTTACCGACCGTTCGGTAGCCATTATGCTCGGTTCTCGGGCAGCGGTCAATTCCCTTTAGGTCAGAACTTCCGCGCGCGCCTCGCTCCCGGCGCATTGGCTGCCCCGACCGTCACACCAAACAGCTTTCGGCACAAGGAGATTAATTCGATGAGAAGCCTGACTCGGGTTTTGCTTACGGCGCTGTTCATCATCGCCGCCGGAGTCTCCCCCGCTTTCTCGCAGGCGTCGAGTTCGACCGCCGAGCTGCGCGGTCAAGTCACCGACCCGAACGGCGCGGCCGTCCCCAACGCCTCGGTCACCATCACCGACCTGACGAAGGGCACGAGCCGCACGACGACGACCGACGAAGACGGCAACTACGTCTTCCTCAACCTTCTGCCGAGCGCCTACGAGCTGAAGATCGAAGCCGTCTCCGGCTTCGCCCCCGGCTCGACGCGCGTCGAGCTGACGGTCGGCCAGCAGGCCAACATCCCCATCCAACTGAGCACGAGCGGCATCGTCGAGAGCGTCGAGGTCGTCGGCGGCGCGGAGGTCGTCGAGACTGACCGCACGCAGCAGTCTTCGGTCGTCGACGTGCGGCAGATCGCCAACCTCCCCATCAGCCGCCGCAACTACCTCGACTACGCGCTCTTGACGCCCGGAGTCTCCGACGCCGACAACATCGCCGACGCCTCCGACTTCCGCGTCGCGCAGACGCCGAACTCCGGACTCTCCTTCGGCGGCAACAACGGGCGCGGCAACCTCGTCGCCGTCGACGGCGGGAGCACCAACACCGTTTCGGGCGGCGTCGAGACGACCATCAATCAGGAGGGCGTGCAGGAGTTCCAAGTCCTTCGCAACAGCTACAACGCCGAGTTCGGCGGCGCGTCGGGCGGCATCGTCAACATCATCTCGAAGTCGGGCGCGAACCGTTGGAGCGGGAGCGTCTTCGGCCTCTTCCGCAGCGAGCGTTTCGACGCGCGCAACCCCTTCGACTTCAACCCGTCGGGCAAATCGCCCTTCGGCCGGCAGCAGTACGGCGGCTCCATCGGCGGCCCAATCAAGCATGACAAGACCTTCTTCTTCGCCGCCGTCGAGCGATTCAGTCAGGACGAGACGACCTTCGTCAACCTCTTAAACGACCCGAACATTTTTCAGATTACCGCGTCGCAGGCTTCGCTCTTCAACTTCCTCGCGGCGACGCCCTTCGCGCCGCTCGCCACGGGTCTGCGCGGCTCTTTGACGACGACCAACTTCCCGCGCACCGTCCAACTCTTCAACGACGCGAGCGGACAGTTCCCCTTCGAGTCGAGCCAGACGACCTTCAACGCGCGCTTCGACCACAACTTCAGCGAGCGCGACACGGCCTACCTGCGTTTGAATTTGAACGGCTCGAACTTCGAGAATCAGGCGGCCGGCGCGCTCACCGCCGTCTCGCGCGGGCGCACGCTCGACACCTTCAACGGCGGCATACTCTTCTCGGAGAACCATCAGTTCAGCAACGTCAGCGTCAACGAGTTGAAGGTGCAGTTCCGCTATCTCGACTTCGCCGTCATCCCGAACGACGCGGTCGGCCCCGAGTTCAACATCGAGGGCTTCGGCTTCTTCGGCCGCGACATCTTTTTGCCTTCGGGGACGATTCAGCGCGACTACGACATCATCGACAACTTCTCGCACGTCACCGGCAACCACACGCTCAAGTTCGGCGGCTCGTTCCTCGCCTCCGACGTTTCCACCAACAACGAGACGTTCTTCGGCGGTCGCTTCAACTTCGGCCCGAACATCCCGCTCATCAACATCGTCCCGGCCGCCAACCGCGCGCCGCTGACGGCGTTTCTGACGGCCAACAACCCCGCGCTCCTCCCCACGCTCGCGACGCCGATTAACGCGCTGCAAGCTTTCAACCTCAACCTCCCCATCGTCTACCAGCAGGGCTTCGGCCTGCCCGAAGTCAACTCGTTCACCTACCGCTACGCGGGCTACGGGCAGGACACTTGGAAGGTGCGCCCGAACCTGACGCTCACCTACGGCCTGCGCTATTCGATTAGCGACGAGCCTTTCTACATGCCGCTCGACAAAGACGACTTCCAGCCCCGCGCCGGGTTCTCTTGGGACCCGTTCGGCGACGGCAAGACCGTCATCCGAGGCGGCGCGGGAATCTTCTCCGGCTACACCATCTACTCCGTCCCGAACGTCACGAAGACCCTGAGCGGCTTCCAAGGCGACAACATCAACATCGTCCTCTCGACGGCCACCTCCGCCCCGCTCGGCGTGCCGACCTCGTTCGTCGTCTACCAGACCTTGCTCGCGCAGGGCATCATCGGCTCGCGCACCATCACGGCCGCCGACCTCTTGCAGTTCGGCATCACGCCGCGCCCGAACGCGCCGCTCGAAGTCCGCTTCCGCGTCGAGCCGAACTACGAGACGCCGACCACCTATCAGGCGAGCGCGGGAATACAGAGAGACTTGGGCGCGGGCCTGTCGCTCGAACTCAGCTACCTCTTCACGCGCGGGCTGCACCTGACGCGCAACCGCGACATCAACCAGTTCAAGTCGTCGCTCGTCGTCAACGGCACGGACAACCCCTGCTTCTTCCGCTTGGGCGCTGTGCCCGCGACCTGCAATGGCACACCGACCTCGTCCGACTTCATCAACCCGCTCCGACTTCAAGACAACATCTACGAGTCGTCGGCCAACTCCTTCTACCACGCGGGCACAATCTCCGTGCAGCGACGCTTCGCCAACAACTTCAGCGTCAACGCCCACTACACCTTCTCGAAGTCGATTGACGAGGTGACGGACTTCAACAGCGACTGGTCGGCGCAGAACCCTCTGAACCTCCGTCTCGACCGCGCGCTTTCGGCCTTCGACCAGCGCCATCGCGCCGTCTTCAGCGGCGTCTTCGCAAGCCCTTGGCGCGGGCGTTCGTTCGCCGGACGTGTGCTCGCCGACTGGCTCTTCTCGCCCATCTTCACGGCCGGGTCGGGCCGCCCGTTCAACCTGCTCCTCGGCTTCGACGCCAACAACGACGGCCGCTCGCAGTCCGACCGCCCCTTCGACCTCGGGCGCAACACAGGCATCGGCGAGAACTTCTACAGCTTCGACGCGCGGCTCGCGCGCCGCTTCCCCTTCAAGGAGACGATGTTCATCGAGCTGACCTTCGAGGGCTTCAACCTTTTCAACCGGACGAACTTCGCGGGCATCAACAACGTCGTCGGCAGCCTCCCGACCGCCGAGTTGCTCGCGCTCACCACCGGCCCGGCGCGCGGCCGACGCAACGCGCCCCCGACCGCGCCGCTCGGCTTCACCTCGGCCGCCAACCCGAGGCAGCTACAGTTCGGCGTCCGCTTCAACTTTTAGACTGACGCCCCGGTCGTGTTAAAAGTAAGGAGAGCCGAAGGCCACGCGCCGAAGGCTCTCCTTACTTTTTGTTAGCGCGTCTGTCATCAACAAAAGGTCACGTCGCACATGCCTCCGCCTGCCTTCGTAGAGTTCAAGCGCCGCCTCCGTTGGGCCGACGCCGACGCGGCCGGTCGCCTGCACTTCCCGCGCATCTTCGAGATTGTCGAGGAGGCCGAGTGGGAGTTGCTCCGCCAAGTCGGCTGGATTCCCGAAGAGCGCGGCGTGCGCGACGAGCGGAGCGGACGCGACGAGCGCGGCGGACGCGACGAGCGAGGCGCGCTTGAGGAGCGCGGCCGTTATGATTTCCCGCGCGTACACCTCGAATGCACTTTCCGCCGCATCCTCGCGCTCGACGCCCCGTTCCGCCTCCTCCTCACGACGGGCCGCACGGGCCGCACCTCGATTCGCTACGACTACCGCGTCTACGACGGCGACGACGAGTTGGCAATCGAGGGGACGATGACCGTCGTCGTCATGCGCGACGGTCGGCCCGTCGAGATTCCGCCGACCCTTCGCGCCGCGCTCGTTGGAGAGAGTGACGAAGGTGCGACGAAAGAGACGATGAGCGACCAAAGAGACGAGGGGTGAAGTTGTGACCCGACCGCCCGACGAAGTCTTTAACCAGCCGCCGCCGCTCGAAGACTACAATTCGTTCGCGGAGGACGCGCCCCTGCGCGAGGCTCTCAGGCGCGAGGGCGGCGCGTGGGCCGAAGAGTCAGTCAACGAGTTCGGCGCGCTGATGGGAAGCCGTGAGACTCTTCGTCTGGGCGAAGCGGCCAACCGCAACCCGCCCACTTTGCGCACGCACGACCGCTTCGGCAACCGTCTGGACGAGGTCGAGTTTCACCCCGCATGGCACGAGCTTTTGCGCATCGGTATAGCCAACCGACACCACTCTCTGCCTTGGACGACGCCGCGCGCGGGCGCACACGTCGCGCGCGCCGCGCTCAACATGCTGCGTCATCAGGTGGACGAGGGCGCGAGCTGTCCTTTGACGATGACGTTCGCCGTCGTCCCGTCGCTGCGCTTGCAGCCGGAGCTTTCGGACGAGTGGCTGCCGCGCGTCCTCTCCGAAGAGTACGACGCGCGCTTCGTGCCCGCGCATTTGAAGCGGGGCGCGCTGTTCGGCATGGCCCTGACGGAGCGTCAGGGCGGCTCGGACGTGCGCGCCAACACGACGCGCGCCGTGCCCGCTTCGACGCGCGAGGGCGCGGGCGCGGAGTACTTGCTCGAAGGTCACAAGTGGTTCTGCTCCGCGCCGATGTGCGATGCGTTTCTGACTCTGGCGCAAGTCCCGAAGGGCCTGTCATGTTTTCTACTCCCGCGCCTTTTGCCCGACGGCACGCGCAACGGCTTCCAACTGCAACGCCTGAAGGACAAGCTCGGCAACCGCTCGAACGCTTCGAGCGAGGTCGAGTTTCGCGGCGCGCGCGCGTGGATGGTGGGCGACGAGGGGCGCGGCGTGCAGACGATTATCGAGATGGTCAGGCACACGCGGCTCGACTGCGCGTTCGGCTCGGCCGCCACCGCGCGCCGCGCCGTGGCCGAGGCGTTGCACACTTGCGCGCACCGCCGCGCGTTCGGGAAGCGTCTCGCGGAGCAGCCGTTAATGAGAAACGTGCTGGCCGACTTGTGCGTCGAGTCGGAGGCGATGACGGCTCTGTCGCTCCGGCTCGCGCGCGGCTTCGACGAGTCGCCCGAGGACGAAGGCCAGCGTTTGTTTACGCGACTCGCGACGGCCGTCGGCAAGTACTGGATTACGCGCCGCGCGGTGGCGGTCGTCTCGGAGGCGCTCGAATGCACGGGCGGCAACGGCTACGTCGAAGAGTCGCCGCTCGCGCGTCTCTACCGCGACGTGCCGCTCAACTCGATTTGGGAAGGGTCGGGCAACGTGCAATGTCTGGAGATGCTGCGCGCCTTACGTAAGGACGCGGGCACGCTTGAGATGACCCTGTCCGAGATTCGCGCCGCGCGCGGCGGCGACCGGCGGCTCGACGAGTTTACCGACGCGCTCGAACGCGAACTGGCCGACACGTCACGACTCGAAGAGCGCGCGCGACGATTGGCCGAGCGTTTGGCACTCGCGCTCCAAGGCTCTCTGCTCGTCCGTCACGCGCCGCGCGAAGTCGCGGACGCCTTCTGCGCCTCGCGCCTCGCGGGCGACGCGGGTCTGGCCTTCGGGACGCTCCCGGCCGACACGGACTTCGAGCGCATCATTGAACGCGCGCGGCCGAAGGTGGGCGACTAGACGAGACGCAAGTCAGCGTTGCTCTCATCAATCTCAAATCTGAAATCTCAAATCTACAGACGGCGCGCCGCAGGCGTAACCAACAAAGGAGACGGCGGATGAAAAGCGTAAGGTTCAACGAGTTCGGAAACCCTTCGGAGGTTCTGCGCGTTGAGGAGTTGCCGCGTCCCGAGGTGGGCGCGGGTCAGGTCTTGGTGCGGATGCGCGCGCGCGCCGTCAACCCTTCAGACCTGCTGACCGTGCGCGGGCTCTACGGCGCGCTGCCGAAGTTGCCCGCCACGCCCGGACTCGAAGGGATGGGCGAGGTGGCCGAAACGGGCGAGGGCGTCGCGCACTTGCAAGCGGGGCAGCGCGTGATTCCGCTCGGCGTGCAAGGGACTTGGGCCGAGTACGTCGTCGCTTCAAGCGCGCAGCTCATCCCCGTCCCCGAAGGCGTGAGCGACCAGACGGCCGCGCAGTTCGTCGTCAACCCTCTGACCGCTTGGATCATGTGCGTCGAGGAACTCGCACTCGAACCCGGCGAGTGGCTTTTGCAGACGGCCGCCGGCTCGACGCTCGGGCGCGTCGTCCTGCAACTGGCGCGCACGCGCGGCTTCAAGACCATCAACGTCGTCCGAAGGCGCGAGCAGGCCGAAGAACTCAAGGCACTCGGCGCGGACGAAGTTGTCTCGACCGACGACGAAGACATCGTCTCTCGCGTCAGAGAGATTACGGGGCGCGCGGGTTTGACGAAGGCGATTGACGCGGTGGGCGGGGAGACGGGCAGCGCGGTCGTGCGCGCGCTCGGGCGCGGCGGCGTGATGCTCGTCTACGGGCTTTTGTCGGGCCGCCCCTTGCAGCTCGACGGTGGGCACATGATTTTCACTTCGTCCACGGTGCGCGGCTTCTGGCTCGGCGAGTGGCTGCGCTCGTCCGCGCCCGAGCGCGTGCAGGCGGTGACGGGCGAGATGCTGCGCGCGATGTCTTCGCGGGAGATTGTGCCGCCAGTCGAGGCCGAGTACCCGCTCGCGGAAGTCCTCGCGGCGGTCGCGCACGCCGAGCGACCGGGGCGGAGCGGCAAGGTTCTGCTCGTCGGCTGACTCGACGCTTCGTCGTCCATCGACGCTTTGGCGCGAGTCAACGCTTCGAGCTATTGCTCAAATGCTTCGTCGTCCCTTCGGTGACGCTGAAGCCGGGGGCGTTGAATTCGTTGGTGTCGGCGGCGCGGAGTGCGCGCCCCGCCGCGCCCGGCTCAAGCGCGTCGGCCTCACGACGCTCGCGCTCGGCCAGTTGGACGAGCTTGCGGCTGACGAAGAGTCCGTTGATGATGAGCGCGAAGCCGACGAACAAGGGGATAAGGCCGGCGGCCCAGATGCGACGGATGATTTCGGCGTCGCGGGGCGGGTTCTGGCCGCTGAGGATGATGCCTTCGGCGATGATGAAGAGGAAGAACATCACGCCGATGCCGACGCAGGCCGTGATGACGCCCGCCTTGATTTCGTTGTAACGCTTCACCTCGGGCGTGACGCCTTGCAGCCGCTCAAGCTCCGCCTTGCGTCTCAGGTGCTCCTCGCCGGAGAGAAACATCTCGGCGACCCAAGTCTTACTCCAATCAAACTTCTCGCCCGCGTCGCGCGTGGCGACCGCCTGCCGCACGGCGTAGAGGTTCACGCCGCACGCCTTGCAGAACTTCATCTCCTCGCTCCCGCTGGTGCCGCATTGTGGACAGAACATAAGCGCTCCCGTCAGAGGTTTTCCAAACCTGATACGAGCATTATACGCCCCGTGTTCGCTGCGCGCTTCACGTCTTGCGAGCGCGCCGCGCGTCACCAGCGAATGATGCCGCGCGCACCCTCGCCCTCGGCCAGCGCGTCGAGCGCGTCGTTGACGGCTTCGAGCGCGTAGGTGCGCGTCACGAGTTCCGTGAGTTTGAGACGCCCCTCGCGGTACAACTCGACGAGGCGCGGCACGTCGCGCGCGGGGCTGCCCGACCCGTAGAGCGAGCCGACGAGGCGCTTCTCCTGCATCACGAACGGGAAGAGCTGAAGCTCCGCGAGCGCGTCGGTGCGCGCCAGCCCCGTGACGACGACCGTGCCGCCTTTGCGCGCGAGTCTGAGCGACTGCTTGAGCGTCGCGGGCGCGCCCACGGTGTCGAAGACGTAGTCCGCGCCGCGCCCGCCCGTCAGCGCGCTTACACGCTCCGCGACCCCTTCATCGTTGGCCTCGACGCAGTCGGTCGCGCCGAACTCGCGCGCAAGCTCCAAGGGCTTCGCGCGCGTGTCGAGCGCGATGATGCGCTCGCACCCGGCGAGCCGCGCGCCCTGCACGACGTTTAAGCCGACGCCGCCCGCGCCGACGACGACGACGCGCGCTCGCGCTTCGACGCGCGCCGCGTTTAGGACTGCGCCGACGCCCGTCACGACCGCGCAACCCAGTGTCGCCAGCGCCTCGAAAGGCACGTCCGGCTCGACACGTATCACGCCCTCCTCGGCGACCACCGCGTAGTCGGCGAAACAGGCCGTGCCGTTGTAGTGATTCACGTCCTGCCCGCGCGCGCGCAGTCGCGTCCCGCCCGACGGCAGACGGTTGCGGTAGGTCGTCCGCTCAAGACGGTCGCAGAGGACGGGCCGCCCCTCTCGACACGGAGGGCAGACGCCGCACGGCGGAGCCCAACAGAAGACGACGTGATCGCCCGCCGCGACGCCCGTCACGCCCTCGCCCACTTCGCGCACGACGCCTGCGCCCTCGTGTCCGAGGACGAGCGGCACGCGCACGGGCCACTCGCCGCGCGCCGGGTGCAGGTCGCTGTGACAGACTCCGGCCGCGCGCACCTCGACCAAGACCTCGCCCGCACGCGGCCCCTCAAGCTCCGCCTCCTCGACCGACAAGGGCGCGCCCTGCTCCCAAAGAACGGCCGCTTTTGTGTTCATCGCTTCTCCCCCTTGCTCATGCTTTTTCCGCTAGCGACGACGCGATGCGCGCCAGCCACTCGACGCGCGGGCCGAGCGCGGCGAAGCGCGGGTCGTCGGTCTGCCCGCGCCGGTAGCGGTAGAAAATCTGTTGCAGCACGACGGCCAACTTGAAGACGGCGAAGACCTCGTAGAAGCGCACGCCCGCCAGCTCAAAGCCCGTGCGCGCCGCGTAACGCTCAATCAGCTCTTCGCGCGTGAACCACCCCTCGTGATGCGTCACGGTCGCGACGGTGTCGCGCGCGTCGCCCGTCGCCGTGTGAACCCAGTAGCCGAGCAGTATGCCGACGTCCACGAGCGGGTCGCCGACGGCCGCCATCTCCCAATCAAACACTCCGACGACGCGGCCCACGTCAACGGCGTCGAGCATCACGTTGTCGAGCTTGTAGTCGCCGTGGACGAGCGTCGGGCGCGCTGGCTCAGGCGGCAGACGCTCGGCGAGCCAAGCGGCGAGCGTGTCCATCGCGGGCAGTTCGTCGGTCTGCGAGCCGTGCCAGCGTTCGGCCCAACCGCGCACCTGTCTTTCGACGAACCCGGAGGGCTTGCCGAGCGTGTCGAGTCCGTGCGCCGCGATGTCAATCGAGTGAAGTCGGGCCAGCGCGTCGACGAGCGCCGCGCTCGCGCGCCGACGCTCCTCGGGTCGTCCCGCGAGTTCTTCAGGCTCGCGCGTGCGCACGATGAGGCCGCGACGCCGCTCCATCACGTAGAAGGTCGCGCCCATGACAGACGCATCCTCGCAGAGCAGAAAGGGGCGCGGCGCGAGCGTGTAGACCGGATGCACGGCCGCGAGGATGCGAAACTCGCGCGCCATGTCGTGCGCGCGCGGCGCGACGGGGCCGAAGGGCGGCCGCCGCATGACTAGCTCGCGCGGGCCGAAGCGCAAGAGATAAGTCAGGTTCGAGTGGCCTCCCGGAAACTGCTCGACCTCCATCGGCGCGGCCGCTTCGAACCCTTCGACGACCGAAGGCAAACGCTCGCGCAAGAAAGCGGCGAGCGCGTCCCAGTCGAGCTGCTCGCTCGCGCGCACGGGCCTCGTGTCCGTCGTCTCTTGCATGGAAGTTTTATGAACGGAAGATGAGACACGTCGTCGTGCCATGCGCGTAGAGCTTGCCCTGTTCGTCCGTGACGCGCCCCTCGGCCGTCGCAGTGCGCCCGCCGACGTAGACGACGCGCGCCTCGCAGCGCACGCCGCGCGTCTCCGTCGTCAAAGGGCGCACGAAGTTGACTTTGATTTCGAGCGTCGTGTAACCCGCCCCGGCCGGAAGCGTCGAGTGGACGGCGCAGCCCATCGCCGAGTCCAGAAGCGTCGCCGCTAGTCCGCCGTGGACGACGCCGATGGGGTTGTAGTGATACTCCTCGGG
>DASUNL010000012.1:0-10321 GCA_036277175.1 Pyrinomonadaceae bacterium
CGCCAGCGCGGCAACTGCTCTTTGCGACCCTGCAAGGTCTTGCCGAAGAAGTTGAAGTTCTCGGTCTCGAAGTTCGACGAAAGCGCGGGCGCGGCGGCGTTGACGAGTTGCCAGCGCAGGTAGGTCTTCCAGTCGGCGAGCGGCACTTCACTGAGCGCGGCGCTCAGGGCGCGGAAGAATTCGGGGTCGGCGATGTTGATGTCGGGGAAGGCGGGCGCGCCGATGCCGCGAAAGTAATCGGCCCAAGTGAAGTTCGGCGTCAGCTCCGCGAGCTTCGCCATCTCCATCTTGTTGTAACGCTTCGAGAGGTCGCGCAGCTCGACGGGCGTGCGCGAGTTCTCGGCGAGCCGCGTCTCGACCGCCATCACGGCCTTCGCGTTGGCCGCCGCTTGCTCCGCGCTGTCGCCCAAGAGTTGGAACATGCGACCGACGTGCGCGACGAACTCCTCCCGCAGCTTCGTGGTGCGCTCGTCGGTCTTCGTGTAGTAGTCGCGGTTCGGGAGACTCAGTCCGCCCTGCGCGGCAATCGCCCCGTTGACCTTGCTGTTCTTAAAGTCGGGGACGGAGCCGAAGCCGAAGAGCGCGGGGATGCCCATCGAGTGCATGCGCGCGAGCTGCGCCTGAAAATCTTTCTGGCTGGCAATCTTCGCGATGCGGTCGAGTTCGGGCTGGATGGGTTTCGCGCCGGCCGCCTCGATGGCCGGCTCGTCCATGCAGGTGGCGTAGAAGTCGCCGATCTTCTGCTCGGTCGTGCCGCGACGGGCGTTGCGGTTCTTCGACGTCTCGTCGAGGATGGTGCGCAGCGTCGAGCGGTTATTCTCGGCGAGGATGTTGAAGCTGCCCCAGCTCGAATAGGCCGGCGGGATTTCCGTCGTGTTCAGCCAGTTGCCGTTCGCGTACTGGTAGAAGTCCTGACAGGCCGCGGCCGACTTGTCCATCCGCGTCACGTCGAAGCCGCGTCCCCCTTTGGCGGGCGCGGCGGTGCTGCCGGTCGACGGGCCGCCGCCCTGCCCGAGCGCGACGATGCAGAGCGCGAGGGCGACGAGCGTGGCCCCTACGGGTCTCATCTTAAAAGTACGCATTGAACTCTCTCCTTGTTTGCTTGACGATTTGTGGGGTGCTCTGATTTTAAACTTTCGGCGCGCTCGAAGTCGAATCGCGCCGCCGCGCGCCCCGAAGCTTTACTGCCCGACCCAGCCGAGGCCGTCAGGCCCTTGGCCCGTTTCGACTCCCGCCGAAAGCGTCAGGTCTTCGAGGTTGACGGCGAAGACTTTTCCGGCCGCCATCGTCGCCACGTAGGCGCGCCGCCCGCCGGGCGCGACGATGACGCCGACGGCCGCCTGCCCGACGTCGAAACGCTTCAGCTCCTTGCGCGTCGCGGCTTCGAGGACGACGAGCTGTCCGGCCTGCGGGTCTGTGACGAGCACGCGACGGCCGTCGGGCGTGAACTTGACGCGGATGGGCGGCCCGCCGATTTTCAAAGTCTCCTTCACCTTGTTCGTCGCCGTGTCGATGATGGAAATCGTCCCGTCCTGATTCGCGCCGACCCAGAGTTCCGCGCCGTCGGGCGAAACGTCCAGCCCCTCGGGCTGGCGTCCGACCGCGATGTGCGTCATGCGCGGCGGCGGGCCGGGCTGTTCGGGCTGGTCGAGTTCGAGGACTGTGACGGTGTCGGAGAGGATGTTGGCCGTGTAGATTGTTTTCTTTGTCGGGTGGAAGACGAGCATGTGGCCTATCTTCTGTCCCGTGCCCATAATCCAATCGAGCTTATCCGTCGCGGGGTCGTAGCGGACGACGGCGCGGTTAAGCTCGGCCGTGAAGTAGATTTTCCCGTCGCGCTCGACGATGCCGTGCGGGCGTAGGAGCGGGCCGAGGTCAACGCGCTTCGTCTCTTTGCGCGCGGCCACGTCGATGACAGAGATGCTGTTGCCCGGCTGCTGCGCGCCGTAGTTCGTGACGTAGGCCGTCCGGCCGTCGCGGCTGACGGCGACCTCGTGCGGCCCCTCGCCCACGCCGATGCGCGACTCGACCTTCATCGTCGCCGGGTCGATGAACGCCAGAGTGTTCTCCGTCTTGTTAAGGACGAGCAGCCACTCGCGCGCCGTCTGCGATGCGGCCGCAGGCGACGACGTTTGCGTCGCCTGCGGCGACGGAGTTTGCGCCGTCGTCTGTTGCGCGGGCGAGCGCGCGACGGAGAAGAGGGCGGCGAGCGCGACGAGCGCGAAGGCCGTGGCGGCGAGCCGCGCCGTGTCGGTCGAGCGGCCGTCGGCGGTCGTCTGTCGATGCGAGTCTTTCATCTGCGAACGTCTCCTGACGAAGTAGGTCTTCGGTGGAAGTTTTGAGGCTTTGAAATTACGCCGACGCGCCGCGAAAGTTTCAGGCGCGCGGGAGAGACTTGGCGGCGAGCAAATTTTTAGACGCGCGAACGTAACTCTGACAACCGAAATGTGACGAGCCGCGCGAATCGGAGGGCGAACGGGCCAGAGGCCGGGACGAAGCAGAGTTCAGTGGCGGGCGGGTTTGAGTGGGCGTGGCGGCGTGGCCCTTCGGGGCGCGGGCGTCGAGCCTTAGGTCGGCTTCTTTCGCAGATTGTTAGAGCCGTCGTCGGTGTCATCGAGGTCGAATTCGTCGTTGTTGTCTGGCGCGCGTTCGGCGTCGGCCACCGCGCGCAGGCCGGCGATTGCGCTGTCCGTCAGGTTGCGCGCCAGACGGCGCTCGACATCCCCGGCCGTCCTTACCAAATGCGTCTCAACGTTCGACAACTCCCGGAGCGTCCTCTTCGCGTCCTCGCTCGCCCTCAGTAGCTCTTCGACCTCGACAAGCTCAACGCCCCTCTCGCGCCCCACGGCTTCGGAAAGTCGCTCGGCCGGGACGCCGAAATAATTCGCCTTCATCTGGTTCGCGATGCTCCTGAATTCCTCCCGGCTGATGACGCCCGACCTGCGCAGCAGGGCCAGTTCGGCGAGTTTGGTATAGAAGCCGAAGGACGTGCCGAGCGCGCGGCTGAACGGGTTGAAGAGGGCCGCGTGTAGCGCACGGTGCAGAAGCGTGCCGATGACTACGCCCGTGAAAAAGACCTCCGTGTGTGTGATGGCGGGCGGGAAATAGCCGGGGAAGTAACTGTACGCGAGCATGAGCAGCGAGGAGACGGCCAGCGCGCCGAAGCAGACCGACCTGACGAACTCCAAAATCTGCGCGAAGGTAATCATCGTGGGCCAGCGTCGCGGCCGAGGCGTCGGCCGCGAGAGAGGTGGAGACTCACCCGCTGCGCGTTGAGGCGATGAGTCTCGGTGCAGGCTTAATGCGCGTGAGTCATTTGGCGGCCGGGCTTAGATTCTTGTACTTCTTCATCATATTCGAGCCACCGGCGGCCGCCCGCGCGTGCGAGGCGGCAACGAACAGTTCCAGCAGCGCGTAGAACAAGACCGCGATCAGCGCGCCGACGGCCCACGCGCCGCCCGCGGCCAGCCCGGCCGGGAGCACGACCGAAGCCAACACCAACACTCGCAGGAGGCCCAACTTGAGGAGCGAGGTGTAGAGCGAACGGACGTGCCTCTGTTTGAGACTGTCGCCGACGACACGCGATATGATTTTGACGAGCACCCACACGACGAAGACGGCCGCCGACAACAAGAAGAGAACCCGCACGTACGGCCAGACCGAACTCAGGAGGCCCGGCGCGGCCGCCGCGTCCTGCGGCTGCTGGAAGTAGTAGGCGTAAATTACCAGAGAGATGCCCGCCGCGAAGACAGTGGCGAAGTGGTAACTCAGCGTCGACAAGTTAAAGCTAAAGCCGCGATATAAAAGAAGCTGCCCGTGATGGTCAGGTCTTGTGAAGAAGTAGATGCCTACCCACAGCATGACGCAGGCCGCCGTGACGATGGCCATCAGCCTGATGCTCCCGGTTCGCCAGTAGACGGAGTAAAGGACGAAGAGGGTGAAGTAGTATCTGACGAAGGTGAAGAAGAGAACGCTAAAGAGCCGTCGCCAAGCGTAGATGCGTTTGTAGCCTGAGTGGTGGGTATCGTCGCGGGTGATGAGCACGCAGTAGGGCGCGACTCTGCCCGCATTGAAAAGGCTCGCCACGGCGGCGAGCAGGAGCGGGTGAACCCAACGCCGCTCGCCGAAGAGACCGGCCAGCGTGGCGGACAGTCCTTGGGGGGATTCCGGCCAGATAGGGGCTAACGATAAAAAGAATTCGAGGAAGAGTAGGGAGAGGGCGATGATGCCGACGGCCACCGCGATTTGCTTCCCCCCTTCGCTCTTGAGTAGGTTCCGGCGCAGGAAGGTAATCGCGCTCCCGACGCCGAACGAAACTACGGCTGCAAGGAGGAACAGGCTAAGGTTTTCGGCCGTCATCTCTTCATGAACCTCACTTCACCATGCGTCTCGGAGCGGAGCGGGCCGCTCGGCCGCACTGAATGAGCCGCTTCGGTCGCCGGGAAAATTATTCTCATCGCCGCGCGATGTCAATCTTCTTCCGGCGGACGCCTGAGCGGCGCGGTCGAAGCCCCGCCCGCGCCGTTCACTTGCCGCGCCGCTCGCGCCACGCGCGGGCGTAAGCTGCGGCCTTCGGGTTCGTGTCGAGCCAGCGCGGCTCGCGCGCGTCGTTGGCGATGGTGTAGACGCCCAAGGTGACGGCGCGCACGACGCGCTCCATGTTCGCGTAGTCGAGCTTCTCCCAGTGGTCGCCCGCGCGGTGGTAGTCCGGGTACATGAAGGCCGCGCCGACCGTGTGCGCTGGCACGCCCAAGGCGGCGAGCGGCTCGTTGTCGCTGCGCGCGAAGAAGGCGTCGGAGTTGGTCGGGTGTTTGTAGACGCGCACGCCCACCTGCTCGCCCGCCGCGCGCAGGGTCTCGCCGACCTCCGAGTAGTCGAAGCCCGTGACGGCGAGCGTCCCGACCTGCGGCCCCTCGGAATCGTCCGTGCGCCCCAACACCTCCATGTTCACCTGCGCGACCGTCTTCTCCAGAGGCACGAGCGGGTGCTGGCCGTAGTAGCGCGAGCCGAGCAGGCCCTTCTCCTCGGCCGTGAAGGCGACGAAGAGGATGCTGCGGCGCGGCCGACGCTTGAGCGACGCGAGCGTCGCGGCAATCTCCATCACCGCGGCCGTCCCCGAAGCGTTGTCGTTCGCGCCGTTAAAGATTTTGTCCTCGCCCTCGGCCGTCTCGCGCACGCCGACGTGGTCGTAGTGCGCGCTGACGATGACGTAGGTGTCGCGGAGCGCGGGGTCTGAGCCGCGCAGGACTGCGGCGACGTTGCGCGACTGATACGTGACGCCGGGTTCGCGCCGCGACGTGAGCGTGGCCGTCTGAAAGTAGCTGCCCGCCTCGCCCGCCGGTTCGAGTCCGGCGCGTCGGAACTGCGCGGCGACGTACTCGGCCGCGACGTCCAACCCGCGCGAAGGAGCGTTGCGACCTTCGAGCGCGTCAGAAGCTAAGAACGAGACGTGGCCGCGCAGGCTGTCGGCGCTCACGCGCGCGACGGCCGCGCGCACCTCGGCCGAGGGCCGCGCCGCCCTCGTGCGCGTGGCGGTCGCCCGCTGAGTTCTGCCGCGCGCGCGTCTCTGCGGCGCGGGCGCGACGTGCGCGAACACGGTCGCGGCCGAGAGCGCGAAGACGAGCGCGACGCGCGCGCCCGCGCCCCGTATAAGTTTCGCGAAGAGCTTAGCTGCCGGTCGCATGACGCCTCCCGCCGACTCTGTTAGCGCGCCTGTGTACGCGAGTGCGCCGCACGCGCCGCGACGACGACGTTTCGCCTTCCTCGCGGATGCGTACGCTGCCCGCGCACACGTCGCCCATGTCGAGTCCGTCGACCCACTTCTTTAAAACTTCCGTGCGCGCGCGCGTCACCTCCTCCTGCACCATGCAGAAGCACATCGGGAAGACGCTCCCGTAGTTGCCACGCTTGTCCTCTTCGGGGAAGCGCGCGGCGAGGTGCGCATCGCGGTAGACGAGCCACGCGCGCTGCGCCGCACGCAGCTTGCGCACGAACTTCACGTCCGACCTGTAGTCGCGCAGGATGCGCGCGTAGACGCGGTTCAACTCCTCGTCGGCCGCTCTGTACGCCCCGCACGCCTCCGCGTTCATCTCGGCCTGCGTCTGCGCGACGCACGCGCCCGCGCACGCGAGGCACGCCAACGACGCGACGAACATTCTCAACAGCAAGTCTCTCATCACGTTTCGCCTCGACCCCGCCGCCTCAACTCGGTGATTACGCCGACTTCACTCGACCACGACGCCGCGCCAGAAGGCGACGTGGTCTTTGATCTGCGCGGCCGCGTCCTTCGGCGCGGGGTAGAACCACGCGGCGTCGCGGTTCGGCTCGCCGTCCACCACCACGTCGTAGTAACTCGCCACGCCCTTCCAAGGGCAGGTCGTGTGCGTCGCGCTCTCACTAAAGTATTCGCGCCGCACCGACTCGGCCGGGAAGTAATGATTTCCCTCGACGACCACCGTCTCGTCGCTCTCGGCCAGAACCTTCCCCTTCCAAACGGCTTTCATCCCGCGTCCCTCCCTTGAAATTAAATTTAACCGCGCGTCAGTTGCCGGTACTTGATGCGGTGCGGCTGTTCGGCGGCCGCGCCGAGGCGCGCGCGCTTGTCCTCTTCGTAGTCGGAGTAGTTGCCCTCGAACCACTCGACGTGGCTTTCGCCCTCGAAGGCGAGGATGTGCGTGGCGATGCGGTCGAGAAACCATCGGTCGTGGCTGATGATGACGGCGCACCCGGCGAAGTTTTCCAAAGCCTCTTCGAGCGCGCGCATCGTGTTGACGTCGAGGTCGTTCGTCGGCTCGTCGAGCAGCAGGACGTTCGCGCCCGACTTCAACATCTTCGCCAGATGCACGCGGTTGCGCTCGCCGCCCGAAAGCTGCGAGACCTTCTTCTGCTGATCCTGTCCGGAGAAGTTAAAGCGCCCGACGTAGGCGCGCGAGTTGACTTCGCGCGGGCCGAGCTTCACGGTATCAAGCCCGTCGGAAATCTCCTCCCAGATGGACTTCTCCGCGTCGAGCGTGCGGCTCTGATCGACGTAGCCGAGCACGACCGTCTCGCCTTTGCGAATCTCTCCGGCGTCGGGCTGCTCCTCGCCGGTAATCATGCGGAAGAGCGTGGTCTTGCCCGCCCCGTTCGGCCCGATGACGCCGACGATGCCGCCGGGCGGGAGACGAAACGACATGCCCTCGACGAGCAGGCGGTCGCCGTAAGCCTTCGAGACGCCTTCGGCCTCGATGACGACCGCGCCCAAGCGCGGCCCCGGCGGGATGTAGATTTCAAGCTCGCGCGCGCGCTGTTCGTTCTGCTGCGCGAGCAGGGCTTCGTAAGAGTTGATGCGCGCTTTGCCCTTGGCGCGTCGCGCCTTCGGGGCCATGCGAATCCATTCCAGCTCGCGCTCCAAAGTCTTCTGCCGCTCCGACTCCTGCTTCTCCTCTCGCCGCAGACGCTCCTGTTTCTGTTCGAGCCAAGAAGAGTAGTTGCCCTTCCAAGGGATACCCGCGCCACGGTCGAGTTCGAGAATCCACCCGGCGACGTTGTCGAGGAAGTACCGGTCGTGCGTGACGGCGATGACTGTCCCCTCGTACTTCTGCAAGTGCTGTTCGAGCCACGCGACCGACTCGGCGTCCAAGTGGTTCGTCGGCTCGTCGAGCAAGAGTATGTCGGGCTTCTGCAAGAGCAGGCGGCAGAGGGCGACGCGGCGTTTCTCGCCGCCCGAGAGCACTCGGACGGGCGTGTCGCCCGGCGGGCAGCGCAGGGCGTCCATCGCCATCTCAAGACGCGAGTCCAAGTCCCAAGCGTCGACCGCGTCCAACTTCTCCTGCACCGCGCCCTGACGTTCGAGCAGCTTCGTCATCTCTTCGTCCGACATCTCCTCGCCGAAGCGCGCGTTGATTTCGTCGTACTCTTTAAGCAGGTCGACGGTCTCCTGCACGCCCTGCTCGACTATCTCGCGGACGGTCTTCGACTCGTCCAAGCGCGGCTCTTGTTCGAGGTAGCCGACGGTGTGTCCGGGCGAGATGACGGTCTCGCCCTGAAACGTCGTGTCGACGCCCGCGAGTATCTTGAGCAAGCTACTTTTGCCCGAGCCGTTGAGGCCGATGACGCCGATTTTCGCGCCGTAGAAGTATGAGAGGTAGATGTCTTTGAGGACGGTCTTCTTGTCGTAGGTCTTGCTGACGCCGATCATCGAGTAGATGATTTTGTTGGGCTGTGTGCTCATCTGTTTTCGCTTAGTCCTTAATTAAGAGTGATGGCGGATTTGAGTTCTAAGGGGTAAACACTACGACACGCGCGCGCGAATCACAAACGGGCGCGTGCGGCGCGTGCGCGGGCGCGCGGCGGGCGCTTCAGGGCGTCGGCGCGGGCGTGACTTCGAGGACGTTGTTGACGTTGCCGGCCTCGTCCTCGGTCGTCGAGGGGTTCGAGGGGTCGAGCAGCCAGTTGCCGTCGACGATGAACTTGTAGGTGTAGACGCCGGGGTCGAGGTCGATGCGGCAGACCCACTCGTCGCCCTCGCGCGCGAAGAGTAGCTCCGACTGATTCCAGTTGTTGAACGTGCCCGCGAGTGCGACGACGCGCGCGGCCGGATGACCTTTGAGACGGAAGACGGTGTTTCCGCGCGTGCTCGGCGGCGGAAGCTCGACGCGGCGCGCCGTGAAGCTCGCGCCCTCGTACAAGAAAGTCAGGCTGACGACGCGCCCGTCTTCGTCGCGGCCGAAGCGGATGGGCGTGCCCTCGGTCTCGTCCGTGAAGGCGTGCGCAGACCTCCGCAGCAGGCGTCGCTTCTTGACGCCGGTCGGCTTCATCCAAAGCTCGCCCGCTTCGAGCGTCACGTCGAGCGTCGAGACGGGGATGAGGCCCACTTCCAACTCGTAACGCCCCTCGTACTTCTTGAGCGCCTCGGCCGCCTTCGCGCGCTCAACGGCCTTCGTCTTCTCCCCGCCCTCCGCCCCTCCTTGCGCAGGCTGTTGCGCGCGCAAAGGACACGCCGCCGCGAGGAGCAGCAGCGCACAGAGCAGCGCGTCCGCCAAGTAACGTCTCATTCGCCAGACCGATAGAATTTCGGATGCCGGGCGGCGGTGTCGAACCCGAGTTTTCGACACCGCCGCCCGGACTCCGCACTCCGCACTCGTCAGTACTGCCAGTTGACGTTGACGAAGCCCGTCCCACTGGTCGGCACGGTGTAGGAGTGATTCGCGCCTGCCTCCCAAGTGACCGCGCCGTTGGCGGCAATCTTGATGAACTTGAATTGAATGGTCTTCCCGGCGGGCACGCTCACGTTCAAGAACCAGTTCGGGTAGTTCGGCGTGAGCATCGGGCCGACGGCCGCGTCCCACGTCGTCGCCCAGTTGCTCAGCTCCACGGTGTTGCCCGTCAGGAAGATGTAATCGCCCGTCTGCGTCGGGCTCGCGTTGTAGACGGTGAAGGTGACGGGGATGAGCTTGTCCTGATAGACCGTGAACTGAATTCCGTTCGAGACCTGACTCGAAGAGTTCGTCACCGTCACGTTGTAGTTCCCTTGCGTCACGGCGGGGACGGTGGCGACGATTTTCGTCGCCGACCAAGAGTTGACGGTCGCGCTCGTTGTCCCGAACTTCACAGTCCCCTGCGTCGTCCCGAAGTTCTTGCCGCCGATGGTGACTTTGACGCCGGGCTGCGCGGCCGTCGGGCCGATGGAGCCGATTTGCGGCGTGCCGCCGCTCTCCGTCACTTGCCAGACGGCGACCGAGTTGGCCGGGAGACTAAATGAGGTGACGGGGTTGTTGCCGCCCGACCCGGAGGTGACGGAGATACCCGTGCCCGAGAGCAAGCCCGTCAGGTAGTCGGTGTAAGAGCCTGCCGGGAGCGACGTGTTGAGGCCGGTGATCTGGGCGGCCGAAGCGCCCTTGTTGATGGCGACGAGGACGACGTTGCCGAAGAACTTCCGCTCGTAGATGTAGACGTCCGGGTTGATCCAGCGCTGCTGGTGCGTCCCGTAGGGGACGGCCGTGTTGTTACGGCGCAGGGTCGAGAGGCGGTTGGTCAGCGTGTAGGCGGTCGTCGCGGTGTTGAAGGAGTTCATCATCGGGCGGTTGTAGGGGTCGCCGCCGCCCGAGGTGTTGTTGACGAGGTACTGCTCGGTGCCGTAGTAGAGGCAGGGGATGCCGCGCTGGGTGAGGATGAAGGCGAGCGCCTGATGGAGCCGCGTCTGGCTGCTGTTGACGGTGGGGAAGCGCGTCATGTCGTGGTTGTCGATGAAGGTCACGAGGTCTTCGTCCCACGTGAAGTTGGCGGCCTCGGCGGCGAGGACGCTTTCCAGCTCCGAGAAGTTGGCGCCCCCGCCGAAGAC
>DASUNL010000013.1:0-8414 GCA_036277175.1 Pyrinomonadaceae bacterium
TCGACGATGTCGGAGATGGTGCCGGCGCCGACGGTACGCCCGCCCTCGCGGATGGCGAACCTCAGCCCCTTCTCCATCGCGATCGGCGTGATCAGGGTCACCTCCATGGCGACGTTGTCTCCCGGCATCACCATCTCGACGCCCTCGGGGAGCGTGGCCACCCCCGTCACGTCCGTCGTCCGGAAGTAGAACTGCGGCCGGTACCCCGTAAAGAACGGCGTGTGCCGCCCGCCCTCCTCCTTCGTCAAGATATACGCCTCGGCCTTGAACTTCGTGTGCGGCGTGATGCTGCCCGGCTTGGCGATGACCTGCCCTCTCTCGATGTCCTTGCGCTCCACGCCCCGCAGCAAAAGGCCCACGTTATCGCCCGCCACGCCCGAGTCCAGGAGCTTCTTGAACATCTCCACCCCCGTCACCACCGTCTGTCTGGTCGGGCGGATGCCGATGATCTCCACCGGCTCGTTGATCTTCACCACCCCGCGCTCGATGCGGCCCGTGGCGACCGTCCCTCGGCCCTGGATCGTGAAGATGTCCTCGACCGGCATCAGGAAGGGCTTCTCGATGTCTCGCTCCGGCGTCGGGATGTAGGAGTCTACGGCCGCCATCAACTCGTCGACGGTCTTCTCCCAGTCGCCCTCGCCGTTCAAGGCCCCCAAGGCGCTGCCCCTGACGACCGGGATGTCGTCGCCGGGGAACTCGTAAGCCGACAGGAGCTCGCGGACTTCGAGTTCGACCAAGTCCAGGAGCTCGGGGTCGTCCACCGCGTCGACCTTGTTCATGAAGACCACCATCGCCGGCACCCCGACCTGACGCGCGAGGAGGATGTGCTCTCTGGTCTGTGGCATCGGGCCGTCGGTGGCGGCGACGACGAGGATCGCCCCGTCCATCTGGGCCGCCCCCGTGATCATGTTCTTGACGTAGTCGGCGTGGCCCGGGCAGTCGACGTGCGCGTAGTGGCGGTTCGGCGTCTCGTACTCGACGTGGGCGGTGGCGATCGTGATGCCGCGCGCCTTCTCCTCCGGCGCGTTGTCTATCGAGTCGAAGGCCCGGACGGTGATCCGCGGGTTGTGCTTCGCTAAGACCTTCGTGATCGCCGCCGTCAATGTCGTCTTCCCGTGGTCGACGTGCCCGATAGTCCCGATGTTCACGTGCGGCTTAGAACGGTCGAATTTCTCCTTGCTCATCTCTTCTCTCTCGCTCCTTTATTTTGCGACTCCCTGCACCTTCGCGATGACCTCGTCGGCGACGTTCTTGGGGGCCTGCTCATACGAGTTAAAGTGCATCGTCGAGGTGGCGCGCCCCTGCGTGGCCGAGCGCAGGTCGGTGGTGTAGCCGAACATCTCCGAGAGCGGCACAAGCGCCGTGATGACCTGCGCGCCGCCCGCGCGCGGCTCCATCTTCTCGATGCGACCGCGCCGCGACATCAGGTCGCCGTTGACCGTGCCCATGTACTCCTCGGGCGTCACGATCTCGACGCGCATGATGGGTTCGAGCAGCACGGGCTTCGCCTTCTTGACCGCGTCCTGAAACGCGAGCGAACCGGCGATGTGGAACGAACGCTCGTCGGAGTCGACTTCGTGGTAGGAGCCGAAGACCAGACGGACGCGGATGTCCACCATCTCGTAGCCGGCGAGGAAGCCGCGCTCCATCGCCTCGTGAATGCCCTGCTCGGTCGGGCGGATGAACTCGCGCGGGATGACGCCGCCCGTAATCTTGTTCTCGAAGACGAAGCCCTCGCCGGGCGCGGGCTCGATCTCGATTTCGACGTGGCCGAACTGACCGCGTCCGCCCGTCTGCCGCTTGTAGACTTCCTTGCCCGGCGCGCCTTGCGTAATCGTCTCGCGGTAGGCGACCTGCGGCTTGCCGACGTTGGCCTCGACGCCGAACTCGCGCTTCATGCGGTCGACGATAATCTCAAGGTGCAGCTCGCCCATGCCGGCGATGATGGTCTGGCCGGTCTCTTGGTCGGTCGAGACGTTGAAGCTCGGGTCTTCCTGTGCGAGACGCTGGAGGGCCGTCCCCAACTTGTCTTGGTCGGCGCGCGTCTTAGGCTCGACGGCGACGCGGATGACGGGCGCGGGGAACTCCATCGCTTCGAGGATGATGGGCTTGTTCTCGTCGCAGACGGTGTCGCCGGTCGTGACCTGCTTCATGCCGCCGATGGCGATGATGTCGCCCGCGCTCGCCTCTTCAATGTCCTCGCGCTTGTTGGCGTGCATGCGCATCAAGCGGCCGACGCGCTCCTTGTTGTCCTTGACGGGGTTGTAGGCGTAGGAGCCGGCCTTAATCGTGCCCGAGTAGATGCGGACGAAGGACAACTGGCCGAGGTGTTTGTCGGCCATGATTTTGAAGACCAGCCCGGCGAAGGGCGCGGACGACTCGGGCGGCCGCTCCTCCTCCTGCTCGGTGCGGGGGTTCATGCCGCTCACGGGCGGGATGTCGAGGGGCGACGGCAGGTAGTCGACGACGGCGTCGAGCAAAGTCTGCACGCCCTTGTTCTTGAAGGCCGAGCCGGTGACGACGGGGACGAGTTTTAGCTCAATCGTGCCCTTGCGCAGGGCCGCGCGAATCTCTTCCTCGGTAAACGATGCGCCCTCGTCTTCGAGGTACTTGTGCATCAACTCCTCGTCCGCCTCGGCGACGGCTTCGAGGAGCTTGTGGCGCGCGGCCTCGGCCTCGTCTTTCAGCTCCGCCGGAATCTCCACGGTCTCGTACTCCGCGCCCTTCGTCTCGTCCTTCCAGACGAGTCCCTTCATCGCGATTAAATCGACGACGCCTTTGAACTGGTCTTCGAGGCCGATGGGAATTTGGAGGGCGACGGGGTTCGCGCCGAGGCGTGTGATGATTGATTGGAAGGAGCGGTCGAAGGAAGCGCCGGCGCGGTCTAGCTTGTTGATGAAGCAGATGCGCGGGACGCCGTACTTGTCGGCCTGACGCCAGACAGTTTCGCTCTGCGGCTCGACGCCGGCGACTCCGTCGAAGACGGCGACCGCGCCGTCGAGGACGCGCAGGGAGCGCTCGACCTCCATCGTGAAGTCCACGTGGCCGGGCGTGTCGATGATGTTGATGCGGTGCTCGACGCCGCGCCGCGTCCAGAAGCAGGTCGTGGCGGCCGACGTAATCGTGATGCCGCGCTCCTGCTCCTGCTCCATCCAGTCCATCACGGCGTTGCCCTCGTGCACCTCGCCGATCTTGTGCGAGACGCCCGTGTAGAAGAGGACGCGCTCCGTGGTCGTGGTCTTCCCGGCATCGATGTGGGCCATGATGCCGATGTTGCGGAACTTGTTGAGGTCGTGCTTAGCCATGATCTTAAAGCTCGTCAGCGTTCAGCAATCAGCTTTCAGTTTCGGTCAGGCATTCAAAGCTGAATGCTGAACGCTGATTGCTGAGTGCTTCTTCACCACTTGTAATGCGCGAACGCCTTGTTGGCCTCGGCCATGCGGTGCGTGTCTTCGCGCTTCTTGACGGCGTTGCCGCGATTGTTGGCGGCGTCCAAAAACTCGGAGGCGAGTCGGTCGGTCATCGTCTTCTCGCCGCGCGCGCGGGCGGCCGAGACGATCCAGCGAATGGCGAGCGAGCCGCGACGCTCCTGCGGGACTTCGATGGGCACTTGGTAGGTCGAGCCGCCGACGCGGCGCGACTTGACCTCGACCGTGGGCCGCACGTTGTCAATCGCGCGCTTGAAGAGCTTGAGCGGGTCTTCGCCCGACTTCTCGCCGATCTGCTCCAACGCGCGGTAGAAAATGCTCTCGGCGGTGGACTTCTTGCCGTCCCACATGATGCCGCTGATGAACTTCGTCACGAGCGGGCTGCTGTAGACGGGGTCGGGCAAAACTTCGCGCCTGTCAACGATTCTTCTTCTTGGCATAATCAGCTTTCAGCGTTCAGCAATCAGCGGTCAGCCAAACCTTCGTTACTTAAGCCGCCGCGTTCTTTTTAAAGTTCAGCCGCCGGCTATCCGCAAAGCTGATTGCTGATAGCTGACCGCCGAGTGCCTTCTTACTTCTTACCGGGCGCGCCGCCGCCCTTCGGCCGCTTCGCGCCGTACTTCGAGCGCCCCTGCTTGCGGTCGGCGACGCCGACGGAGTCGAGCGTGCCGCGAATGACGTGGTAACGGACGCCCGGCAGGTCTTTGACGCGCCCGCCGCGAATGAGCACGATGGAGTGCTCCTGCAAGTTGTGGCCGACGCCGGGGATGTAGGTCGTCACCTCGATTGAGTTCGTCAGGCGCACGCGGGCCACCTTGCGGAGCGCCGAGTTCGGCTTCTTCGGCGTCTGCGTGTAGACGCGCGTGCAGACGCCGCGCTTCTGCGGGCTGGATTGGAGCGCCGGACTGGCCGTCTTGTACTTGACGGCCTGTCGCCCTTTTCGCACGAGTTGGTTGATGGTCGGCACTTGCTATGTCCTCTTCGGTCAAACGGGTCTACAGGTCTTTCACCGCCCTCAAGGCGTAAAGACGGCCCATTCCTGCCTCTTACCGGAACGGGGGAGCGTCCGGCAGTCAGCGCAAGACGGCTCGGCCTCTTGCTTACGCGCTAAGGGATTTATTTGGGGATGTTTCGGCTACGTACAAAGACGGGTGTGGATGCTGGCCTCCCCAAGGGGCCAAAACTTTTCTGTGGCGTCGCCTTAAAATTTAAGGAGACCGGCGACCCGTGCGCCCACGTCCCTCGCGGGACGGAAGCGGCTGGTCGCGGCGTATGTCGTCGCGCCCCTAACGCCTGTCCGCGAGGAAACCTGCGGGGCGGGGGGTTTACGCCACAATATATGTCAACGACCACACCCTCCGAGGGCGCGGCCGGGCAACGCCTCCACACCGGCCAAAACCATCCGGACGTTGCTCTTATTGGGAAATGGACACCGAGTCCAAACGAGAGACTATACAAACGGCCCGCATGCCTGTCAAGCGCGCACGAGCCGCCCGGCCCGTGCGCCCGACGAAATAACCGATTCTCACCGCCCGGCGTTTCTGCTACATTGACCCCCGAAAGCCCGCCCGAGTGAAAAATTTAGATGCCGCCCAAAGGAAAAAGTCACCCACGAGGCGGCCGAAGGAGAGGGTCTAACGATGGCTCAGCAGCAGGGACGCGGCAACGTGCTCGACAACTACGTGACGGTCGCCGAAAGAGTCGCGGCCTTTCATCAGACCTACCCGACGGGGCGCATCTGCACCGCCATCGTCGAGCACGACACGCAGAGCGGCTTCATCCTCATGCGCACCGAAATCTTCCGCTCTTCGGACGACGCACAGCCGGCCGCCACGGGCCACGCCTTCGAGGTGCGCGGCGAAAGCTACGTCAATAAGACTTCCTACATCGAGAACGCCGAGACGAGTTCGGTCGGCCGCGCTCTGGCGCTCCTCGGCTTCGAGGTGCGTCGCGGCATCGCCTCGCGCGAGGAGATGGAGAAGGTTTCGCGCATGGAGACGACCGAGCGTGCGGGCGCGGCTGAAAGAGCGGGCGCGGCTGATAGAACGGTGGCGACTGAGAGAACGGCGGCGACTGAAAGGGCGGCGCGTCCCGCACCGAAGAGGGCAGAGGCGGCGGCGGCCGGCGCGGAGGGCGCGTCGAAGGCGGCGACGCGCGCCGAGGCGAGGGAGGATGCGAAGGAAGAGGCGAGGGCGGCTGCCGCGCGCGGCGCGGAGCAGAGGCCCGACGACCTCGACTCGGAAATCTTGAAGGCTGCGGCCGCGCTCGGCTACGACGCGCCCAAGGTGCGCAAGTGGGTCAACCAACGCTTCGAGGTGACGGGCGGCCTCGACAGTCTCACCACTCACGACAAGCGCGAAATCCTCAAAATCTTCCGCGAGCGCGTGCCCGACGCGACGGCCAAGACGGGGCGCGGCTAAGACCCGTTTTGAGAGGCCGCCGCGCGCGAGGCTTGCGCACGTTTGCGCCGCGTCGCGATTAGTTACCCTGCGCCCTCGCGGCCTTTTCAATGCGCTCGATTTCGGCCACCGCCAGAGGGTACTCGACGAAGTTGCGATTTCCGTTCTCCGCGACCCAGCGCAGGTGCGGCAAGGCCGCGTCGCGCTGCCCGCCGAGCGACAAGTCCAAGCCGACGTATGCGTGCGCCTCGGTCAGCTTGTCGTTGTCGTTTCCCGCCTCCGCCAAAAGCTTCTCCGCCGTCAATTCGCGCCGCAGGTATTTAAAGACCGGGTAGGGCCAAGCCGTGGCGTCGAGCTTCGCGGCGGCCTCCTCCAGAATCTTCGACGCCTTCGCGTCCTGCCGCACCTGCCTGTGCCCGAAGTGCGCGGCCAACGCCATGTAGGGCGCGTGTTCGTCGCGCCACCCCTGCCGCTTGATGTAAGTCTCGGCGTCGGAGGCCGCGAAGCCTCCGCGCGCCAAGCGCAGGTAGACGTAGCTTCGGCTGCGGTACGGGAAAGGGTTTCGCGGGTCGAGCCGCGTGCTCTGCCTGAAGGCGTCGACGGCCTCCTGCTCGCGCCCCGCATTCAGATAGGCGTAGCCGAGGTCGAAGTGCAGGGCCGCGATGTCGGGCCGAAGCTTTATCGCCAGCAGGTAAGACTTGACCGCCTCCTCGTGCTCGCGCTGACGGCTCAGGACTTGGCCGAGGTAGTAGTGGCCGAGGTAGTCGGAGGCGTCCGCCTCGACGGCCGTCTGCGCGTGCTTGCGCGCCTCCGACAGGTCGGCCAGACGCATGCGCAAAAGCGTCATCGAGACGTGCGCCCGCGCGTGCGAAGGGTTTAGTTCAAGCGCGCGGCGGAGATACTTCTCGGCCTCCTCGAAGCGGCCGCCGCGCAAGAGCAGGTCGCCCGAGAGGTATTCGACCTCGGCCTCGGACATCGGGGACGACGTGACCTCTTTGCTGAAGTCGACCTCCTTGTGGAAGGTGACCTTCAGCGCCGGGAACGTGAAGCGTCTGACGTATGCGCGCAGCTCGTCGCCGACCGTCTTGTAGTCGGCCTGAAACGACTGGCGGAAGTTCTCTTCGAGCGTCATCTCCGAGTTGAGGCGGCCGATGAACTGCGTGAGCTGGCCCTGCCGCTTCCCCCCTTCGCCGAGCATCAGGTAGTGGATGAGCGCCCACGACTGCGCGTAGAAGATGCCCGCCTTGCTCGTCTCGTTGTAGTGCGGCGACCTGTGATCGACCGTGAGCAGCGTTTCGAGCGGGAGCATCTGCCGGTCGCGCAACGTGTGGACGTGGTGCGCGATGGGGTTGCCCAAGTCAGCGGTGCGCTCGCCGGTCGCGTTGAAGGTGCTGTAGAACTCGGCCAGCCCCTCGTTGAGCCAGAGCGGCGCGTTCGGGAGGTTGTTACGCAGGACGAAGTGCTGGTACTCGTGGTAGATGACTTCGTAGGGCGTGACCCCGCCCAACTCTTCGGTGAGCGCGATGTAGTTCACGTCCGAGGACGCGAGGAAGTAGCCGCCGACGTTCTCGCGCACCTTGCCCTTGTAGTGCGGCTTGAAGGGCTTGAAGGAGTCGTGGTTTTTGAAGAGGACGACGGTGGTCGGGACGGGCGTCTCGATGCGCGTGTTGGGGAAGAGCAAAGAGATGAGGTGGCGGAACTGTTCGAGCCGCACGGCCATCTTGCGCTGGTCGCCCTCGCCCGCGTTGCCCACGACCGTAAAGTTCTTCGACCGCAGACTCACCCACTTCTCCCGCGCCGCCGACGAAGCGGGCGCGAGCAGACAGGTTGCAACGACCAGACCGGCCGCGACCGCGCGCCGCAGGCGACGAACTCCCGAGTTGCTTCTTTCCATCCTTCCAATCACCTCCCGGCTTTTTTCGTTCAGCGACGAGCGACCGTCAAGACCTTCTCGCAGACCTCTTTCAAAGTGCGGCTCAACTCGGCCGGCCCCAAACTGTCGAGCGGTCTCGCGGGATTGTTCGCCGCTTGGTAGTCGTTGATTTCGGTCTGTTCGTACAGGCTCTCACTGACTGCCACCCAGAGAATCGTCAGCCCTTCGCTTTCGGCCGCGGCCAGAAGCGGCGGCAACTCGTGAGCGTTGATGAAGTCGGAGGCGAGGAAGTTGGGACTCACCAACAGCACGGCCACGCCAGCCGACGCGAGCGCGTCTTCAATCTCGTCGCGCCACCTCGCCCCCGCTCTGATTCTCGTGTCGTCCCAGACGGACAGATGCCCGCCCCGCACCAAAGGCTTCAGCATCGTCTGAAACTTCGTCAGCCACTTCTTATCCTTCTGGCTGTAGCTGATGAAGACCCGACCGCCGGCGGGCCGCAATGCAGACCGCCCCCCCTCCAACAGAGGGCCGCGCGCCGCCACTGTCATTACATCGTCAATCAACCCGACGACGTTGACCATCCGGTAGCTCTTCTGACACTGGATGTGCTCCTGCCGGTCTTCGATGAACTGCCGCAAGACCTCATACGGGAAGAAGTGCGGCTCCTGCGTGCTCTTACACTTCTCGCAGTTGCAAGGGATGAGCTTGTGA
>DASUNL010000014.1:0-4380 GCA_036277175.1 Pyrinomonadaceae bacterium
CTCATCATCTGCGCCTCCGCCGCACACGCGGCCCGCGCCCAGACTCCGACCCCGATTCCGATGCAGACGCCGACGCCGACATCAACATCAACGTCAACTTCAACAACGTCAATGTCAACGTCAACTTCAACGCCGACGTCACAGACGACTCCCGCCCCTTCGCCAGTGCCTTCGCCCGCGCCCGCCGCGACGCCCGCCGAGTGGCTCGACGCGCGCGTGCGCGCCGAAGTCACGGCGTTTAGCGGCAACGTCTACCTCTACGCGAAGAACCTCGACACGGGCGCGACCTACTCGCTCCGTGGCGACGAGCGCGTCCGCACGGCGAGCACCATCAAACTGGCCGTCATGGTCGAAGCCTTCGCGCGCGTCGCCGAAGGACGCGCGCGTTGGACGGACGAACTCACACTGACGAAAGAGAAGAAGGTCGGCGGCGCAGGCATCCTGCCCGAACTCTCCGACGGCCTCAAAATCACTCTGCGCGACGCCGTCCGCCTGATGATGACGCTCTCCGACAACACGGCGACCAACTTGGTCATCGACGTCCTGACGGCCGACGCCGTCAACGCCCGCATGGACTCGCTCGGCCTCAAAGAGACGCGCCTGATGCGCAAGGTCTTCGGCGGCGGCGAGAGCACGGAAGGGCGTCGCGAGGAGAACAAGGTCTTTGGCCTCGGTCGCAGCAGCCCGCGCGAGATGGTCACGCTCATGGAGCGGCTTGAGCGCGGCGAGATTGTGAGCGCCGAGGCGTCGAAGGAGATGCTTGAGCTGATGAAGCGCGAGCAGGGGCAGAACGCCCTCGGTCGCTCGCTCTGGCGCGTGCCCAAAGCGACGAAGTCGGGCGCGCTCGACCTACTCCGCAGCAACGTCGGCATCATCTACTCGCCCAAAGGCCGCATCGCCATCGCCGTCACCGTCGACGACATGCCCGAACCCGTCTGGACGCCCGACAACCCCGCCTTCCACCTCATGTCGCGCCTCTCCGAAATCCTCATCGACGGGTTGGGCAAGAAGTAAGCCGTCAGCAATCAGCGTTCAGCTTTCAGCTCACGGCTTCCGCCGCCTCGTCAGCGCTCCGCTTCCATAACACTCGTCGCTTACCATTATCCGGCTGATAGCTGAAAGCTGATTGCTGAATGCTCATTGCTTCCGATTGCTGAACGCTCCTGCGCGGCATTAAACTTAAAGCATGGCGAACCCGGCTCGACGATTGATAGAGAACGTCGCGGGAGACTTTTTCGTTGACGACTCTTGCATCGACTGCGACGCTTGCCGACAAATCGCGCCCGCCGTCTTCCGCGACCACGGCGAGCAGTCGAGCGTCTACCAACAGCCGCGCAACTCTTCGGAAATTCGCGACGCCCTCAAGGCTCTCGTCTCCTGCCCGACCGCGAGCATCGGCACGACGCGCGATTACGACGCGCGCGCGGGCGTCGAGGCTTATCCGGAGCGCGTGGACGCGAACGTCTACTTCTGCGGCTTCACGGCCGAGTCGAGCTTCGGCGCGTGGAGCTATCTCGTCGTCCGCAGCGAGGACGAAGGTGGAAACGTCCTCGTCGACTCGCCGAGATTCACGCGCCCGCTCGTGCGCCGCATCGAAGAGCTGGGCGGAGTGCGAACGATTTTCCTCACGCACCGCGACGACGTGGCCGACTCGGCGCGCTTCGCCGCGCACTTCGGGGCCGAGCGCGTCATGCACGCCGACGACGGCGCGCGCCGTCTCAAGGTCGAGCGCGTCGTCGAGGGCGAAGACGAGTTAAGGCTCGACGACGAGATGGTCGTCATCCCCGTCCCCGGCCACACGCGCGGCCACATGGTTCTGCTCTACCGCGACAAGTATCTGTTTACGGGCGACCACCTCGCTTGGTCGCCGACGAGACGGGCGCTCGTCGCCTTCCGCGACGCGATGTGGTACTCGTGGCCCGCGCAGACGCGCTCGATGGAGCGTCTGCTCCGGTATCGCTTCGATTGGGTCTTGCCCGGCCACGGCCGCATCCACCACGACACGCCCGCGAGGATGCGCGCGCACCTCGAACGCTGCGTCGAGTGGATGCGCCGGACGCCTTAGCCGAAAGGATGAAGTCGGAAGGATGAGGGATGAAGGCGGAAGGCGTTTACGATTGGGGATTTCAAATCTGAGATTTCAAATCCAACAGCTCAAGTCCTGAAACATCATTGCGCCTTCGTCCTTCGTCCTTTCGCCGCATCGCAAGCCAGAGGCAGAGGGCGGCGACGATGAGCGCGGCGGGCGCGAGGAGCGCGTGGCGCGGGGAGGGGAAGAGGCCGCCGAAGATGAAGAAGCCGCCGGCGGCGATGCCGAGTCCGAGCGCGAGTCCGGCGGCCGTCGCTGGCCGACGCGGTAGCAGGCGGCCCACCGCCGCGATGCACGCGGGCGTCGCCGACTGAAGCAGAAAGACTCCACCCGCGAGCGCCGCGAAACTGCTCTCGCCGACTAACACGAGCGGCGCGGCCGCGACGAGCGACGCGGCCGTCCAACGCCGCCAGCCGAAGAGTTCCGCCAGCGCGCCCCCCACCAATTTCCCCGCGCACGCCGCGAAGGCGAGCACGAGAAGCATCGAGTAGCGACCCTCGAAGAGATACTGCGCGCTCGTCCACACGGCCGAGCGCAGCGCGACGGCCGCGAGCAGCGCGACGAGAATCAACTCCTTCCCGTCGAGCGTCGGCTCCGCCGCGCGGGCGTCGTAAGGCATCGGCGGAAGTCCGAACCTTCGGACGACGAGACCGAGCGCGACGAGCGCGGCGGCGAGCGGCAGGGTCAGGTCGTAGCCCGCGAACGCGAGCGCGCCGCCCGCCGCGAGGCCGACGACGCCGGGCGCGGCGAACAGACCCGGCCCCGTCGCGCGCCCCTCGGTCGCGCACAGCGCGAGCGCCCCGCCGCCGACGTGAAACAGAGACGAGCCTATTCCGGCGAGCACGACGGCAGTCGACACGTCGATGCGCGCGGCGAAGAGCGCGCAGGCGAGAAGCGCGAGGCCAGCGAGCGCGGCCTCGCGCGGGCGTCGCGCGCGGTCGGCGAAGTGGCCGAAGACGGGTTGCGCGCCGAAGGCGATGACGTTGTAGAGGACGACGAAGAGCGCGACCTGCGAGAGCGCCATCGAGTGCGAGAGGCCGACGAGTAGCGCGCCCGCCGCCGCGTCCGCGAAGGCGTGCGACAGCCCCAGAACGAGCGGCAGCGCGTGTTCGTTTAGCGGCGCGTGCGTGTTTGTCTTTCGTCCGTTCACGAAATCAGAGTCGTGCGAAGCGTCTAATCAAAGTCGTGCGAGGCGTTTAAAGTTGACCGTTCCACCAGAGCAACGCGACGAGCACCGCGTAGCTCGCGGTGTTTGCGAGGAGCGCGGCGAGCCACGTCCGCGCGCGCCTCTTGCGTTTGAAGAGCATTAGGACGAAGCCTTCGAGGAGCGCCGAGAGCGCGAACGCGACGGGCAGCATCCCCGGCACGTCGAAGCGCAGAAGCACGCCTGCTAAAGTCGTCACGGCGTTCATCACGAACGCGCCGAGCAGCGAGCGTCCCACGCTGCCCCAACGCACGAGCAGAAGCACCAGCGTCTCCATCAAGAAGAGTGGGACGAAGAGCGCGAGCGGCTTTATGTGCGTCACGCGCGCGACGGGTTCGAGCGCAACGTCGAAGCCGAGCGCGACGTCGAAGCCGAACGTCGTGACGACGCCGTGCGTGATGGCGGTCAGTAAACTTAAAGGGAGTTGTAAGCTCATAAAATCAGAATCACGAATGGCTCGACAACACGACGGACTCGACGAGCGCGCGGGCGAAATCAAGCGCGCCGCCGCCCAAAGAGACGCGCGACGCCGACTCGGCCGCACGCCTCACGGGGTCGCGCAGGCGCGGCGGCGGGGCGTCGAGCTTGTCCGCGTCGAGCACGGTGCGCAGGCGTCCGCCCGCGAGGTAGAGCCTTTGCATCTCTTCGAGCGTGAAGGGGCGCGCGCCGCGACGGCCGAAGACGGCGAGTTGGTTTCCGCTCTCGTCGACGGCGCGGTCGCGGTCGAGTCCCTTCGAGACGGCGAGTGCCGGGCCGCGCGTGCGGAAGGTGGCGACGAGCGCGGGCTCGGGCGCGGGGCTAAAGCCCGCGTAAGTCGCCATCGTCTCGGGCGAGGTGAGTTGCACGACGCGCAGGCCGTTGTGCCCGTCGGCGACGTAGGCGAACAGGCTTGCGTTCGTCATCGCCACCTTCACCTGATGCGCGTCGTTAATCGCGCCGCCCGCGTCGAACTTCGCGTGCAGGCGCGGCGCTTCGGGCCGCTCCACGTCGATGATGGCGACGCCTTCGCGCCCGTTCGCGACGTAGGCGTAGGTGCGTGCGACGTACACGTCGCGCGCGTGTGCGAGCGGCAGTTGAGCGCCCTCGA
>DASUNL010000015.1:0-6421 GCA_036277175.1 Pyrinomonadaceae bacterium
AACTCGAACGCAAGGGTCTCATGATGTACGGTCAGATGACGGCCGGCTCGTGGATTTACATCGGCACGCAGGGCATCGTGCAGGGTACGTTCGAGACGTTCGCGGCGATGGCCGACCGAGACTTCGGCGGAGACCTCGCCGGGAGGCTCGTCGTCTCGGGCGGCATGGGGGGGATGGGCGGCGCGCAGCCACTCGCCGCCGCACTCAACGGCGCGGTCTTCCTCGGCATCGACGTCGACCGCGAGCGCATCGAGCGCCGTGTGCGGACGGGCTACTGCGACCGCTTGGCTCTGGATTTGGACGAGGCTCTTAGGATTTGCGAGGACGCCGTCGAAGAGCGTCGCGCACTGTCGGTCGGACTCGTCGGCAACTGCGCCGAAGTCCTGCCGGAACTCGTCAGGCGCGGCGTCCGTGTCGATGCCGTCACCGACCAGACGAGCGCGCACGACCCTCTGAACGGCTACGTGCCTGCGGGCCTGACGCTCGCCGAGGCCGAGGAGTTGCGGCGCACTGACCCGCGCGGCTACGTCGAGCGTTCCACGGCGAGCATGGCCCGGCACGTCGAGGCGATGCTCGCGATGAAGCGCGCGGGCGCGGTCGCCTTCGACTACGGCAACAACATACGCAAGTTCGCACACGACGCCGGATGCCGCGACGCCTTCGAGATACCGGGCTTCGTGCCCGAGTACATCCGCCCGCTCTTCTGCGAGGGCAAAGGCCCTTTCCGCTGGGTCGCGCTCTCGGGCGAGCGCGAAGACATACGCCGCACAGACGACCTCGCGCTCGAACTCTTCCCCGAAGACCGCACGCTCAATCGCTGGCTGCGCCTCGCCCGAGAGCGCGTGCAGTTTCAGGGCTTGCCCTCGCGCATCTGCTGGCTCGGCTACGGCGAGCGCGCCGAGATGGGCGAGGCCATTAACGAACTCGTCCGTCGCGGAGAGTTGAAAGCGCCCGTCGCCATCGGCCGCGACCACCTCGACACGGGAAGCGTCGCCTCACCTTTTCGCGAAACCGAAGGGATGCGCGACGGCTCGGACGCCGTCGCCGACTGGCCCATCCTAAACGCGCTCTTGAACACCGCGAGCGGCGCGTCGTGGGTCTCCTTCCATCACGGCGGCGGCGTCGGCATCGGCTACTCCTTGCACGCGGGCCAAGTCTCGGTCGCCGACGGCAGCACGGAAGCGTCGAAGCGACTCAACCGCGTGCTGACCAACGACCCCGGCCTCGGCGTCGCGCGCCACGTCGACGCCGGATACAGCGAGGCCGAAGAGACGGCGCGCTCGAAGGGCGTGAAAGTCCCGATGCTCGAAGGCGGCGGCGAGTAGACGTTGAAGGCGATTTGAAGAGTATGTTGAGAACCAATCGCGCGCGGCTCGTCGCGCTCGTTCTTGTGTGGGTCGCGTTCGCGTCGTCGAGCGCGCGGGCGCAGACGCCAGCGCAGAGTCCTTCGCAGACACCCGCGCCGCCGTATGAGACGGCGCGGCTCGAAAGCAAGTTGATGGGGCGAGCGATGCCTTACAACGTCCTGCTGCCGTCGGACTACGCGGCGTCGAAAGATAAACTTTATCCCGTCCTGTATCTCTTGCACGGACTCTACGGCAAGCACGACGACTGGCTCGTGCGCTCGCGCTTAGTCGAACATGCCTCGGCGCATCACTTCATCATCGTCACGCCCGAAGGCGGGAACGGCTGGTACACCGACGGCGCGAGCGACCCGTCGGAGAAGTACGAGAGCTACATCGTGCGCGAGCTTGTGCCGGAGGTTGAACGACGCTTCCGCACCCTGCGCGCGCGCGAGGGGCGAGGCGTGGCGGGCCTTTCGATGGGCGGCTACGGCGCGCTCAAGTTCGGCGTCAAGTACCCGGAGCTTTTCGCCTTCGCAGGCTCGACGAGCGGCGCGGTCTCGGTCGCCTCTTGGCGGAGCGAGACCGACCTCCCCGAACGCCTGCGCCCTTTCATCGTCCGGACGTTCGGCCCGGCCGACGGCGCGACTAAAAAATCCAACGACCTGTTTCTACTCCTGCGCTCATTTCCCGCCGAGCGTCTGCCCGCGCTCCCCTTCTTCTACTTCGACTGCGGGACGGAAGACCCGCTCGAACTGCTCGCACCCAACCGCGCGCTCGCCGACCTTCTGGCCGAGCGCAAAATCGCGCACGAGTACCGCCAACTGCCCGGCGACCACAGTTGGCCCTACTGGGACAGGCAGGTGCAGGAAATCCTGCGCGTCGCCGCGCGCAAGCTCTCGCCGCCCGTCGCCGTCGCGACGAAGTAGCATCTGAGTTATCACGAACGAGTTTTCCGAAGCTCACGGAGACGAGCCACGCCATGAGACGACGAACAGTCAGCGCAGTCTTCATCATCCTTCTTTCCGCCTTCGCCTTCGCGCCGCGCGCGCGCGCGCAAAGTGCGCAGCAGACGCCGGCCGAGCGCGTCGCCGAGATTCAGCAGGCCCTCCGCGAAGCGCGACTCGACGGCTGGCTCTTCTACGATTTCCGCCGCTCCGACCCGCTCGCCTACCGCATCCTGCGCCTCGGCGAGACGGGCATCACCACGCGGCGTTGGCTCTACTACGTCCCCGCGACGGGCGAACCCGTCAAGATCGTCCACTCCATCGAGCGCGGGAAACTCGACGCGCTGCCCGGCCGCCGTGTCGTCTACCGACGCTGGCAGGAGTTGCGCGCGGCGGTGCGCGCGGCCGTCGCGGGCCGGGGGCGCGCGCGCAAAAACATCGCCATGCAGTACTCGCCGATGAACGACATCCCTTACGTCTCGCGCGTCGACGCCGGGACAATCGAAATGGTGCGCGCGACGGGCGCGCGCATCGCGACGAGCGCCGACCTCGTCCAACGCTTCGAGGCCGTCTGGACGCCCGCGCAGAAGCGCACGCACGACGAGGCCGCCGCGAAGATTCACCGCATCATCATGGACTCGTTCGCCGAGATTGCGCGCCGCGTGCGCGCAGGCGAGCCTGTGACCGAGTACGACGTCCAGCAGTTCATGATGCGCCGCTACGAGGAGGAGGGCTTGACGTCGGACAACGACCCGCCGAACGTTTCCGTCAACGCCAACTCCGCGAACCCGCACTATCAGCCCGACCAGCGGACGCACTCGCCCATCCGGCGCGGCGACTTCGTCCTCTTCGACGTGTGGGCGAAGCTCAAACAGCCCGGCGCAATCTACGCCGACCAGACGTGGACGGGCTACGTCGGCGAGACAGTCCCAGAGGAGCACGCGCGCATCTTCCGCATCGTGCGCGAGGCGCGCGACGCGGCCACGGAGTTCGTCCGCACGTCCGTCCGCGCGGGGCGCGTCATCCGCGCCGCCCAAGTCGACGACGTCTCGCGCGCCATCATCGAGCGCGCCGGCTACGGCGAGCAGTTCACGCACCGCACCGGCCACTCCATCGGCGAGGAGGTGCACGGCAACGGCGCGCACATCGACAACCTTGAGACGCGGGATTCGCGCCGCATCATCGCGGGCACGGGCTTCTCCATCGAGCCGGGCATCTACCTCGAAGGCCGCTTCGGCGTCCGCTCCGAAATCAACGTCTACGTCGCGGCGCGCGACATCGAAGTAACGGGCCGTCCCGTCCAGACCGAGGTCGTCGCGATTCTCAAGACGCAGTAAACGCCCTCATGCTCAACTTCGCCATCCAGACCGCGCGCGACGCGGGGCGCGTGCTCGCCGAGAAGTTCGGGCGCGTCTCCGTCCAGCACAAGGGCGACATCGACCTCGTCACCGAGGCCGACCTCGCCGCCGAGCGCGTCATCGTCGAGCGCATCAGAAGCTACCACCCGCGCCACTCGATTCTTTCCGAGGAGGCGGGCGACGTTCATTCGGTCGCCGGCGCGGACGCCGAGTGGAAGTGGGTCGTCGACCCGCTCGACGGGACGACCAACTACGCGCACGGCTATCCAATCTTCTGCGTCTCCGTCGCGCTCGAACACCGGGGCCGCGTCGTCCTCGGCGTCGTCCACGACCCACTCCGCGACGAGACGTTCGCCGCCGAGCGCGGCGAGGGCGCGACTTTGAACGGCCGCCGCGTGCGCGTCTCAAACATCGACGACCTAAACGCCGCGCTCCTCTGCACGGGCTTCCCCTACGACGTGCGCGACCGGGGCGACTTCGCGCGCCACTTCCACAACTTCATCATGCACGCGCAGGCCGTGCGCCGCGACGGCTCGGCCGCGCTCGACTTGGCCTACGTCGCCGCCGGACGCTTCGAGGGCTTCTGGGAGGAAGGACTCAGGCCGTGGGACGTGGCGGCGGGCGTCCTCCTCGTCGAGGAGGCGGGCGGCCGCGTCACGCACTACGACGGACGCCCCTTCGACATCTACACGCCGCCCATCCTCGCCTCAAACGCGCTCGTCCACGACGAGATGATGCGCGTCCTACATCTGCCGTGAATCGTCAATCGTGAATCGTGAATAGTTGAACGGCCGCCCGGCTTGAGACGTAAAAAGCTCAAGGCGGCGCGAGCGCCGGCTCGTTCGATTTACGATTGACGATTTACTAGCTATCATTGGTGCGTTGCGCTCCCCGCGAAAGGATTTATCCGAATGATCGCTCCCGACACACTCTTGCAGAATCGTTACCTCGTGCGCGAGCAGATCGGGCGGGGCGGCATGGGGGCCGTCTACATCGCGACCGACCAACGCTTCGGCTCGACCGTCGCCATCAAAGAGACCTTCTTCGACGACCCCTCCCTGCGCCGCGCCTTCGAGCGCGAGGCGCGACTTCTCAATCACCTCCGGCATCACGCCCTGCCGCGCGTCAGCGACCACTTTCAGGAAGAAGAGGGGCAGTTCCTCGTCATGGAGTACATCCCCGGCGACGACCTCTCCGACATGCTCCAAAAACGCGGGAGCGCCTTCCCTCTCTCGGACGTCCTCGCTTGGGCCGACCAACTGCTCGACGCGCTCGACTATCTGCACACGCAGGAGATGCCCGTCATTCACCGCGACATCAAGCCGCAGAACTTAAAGCTCACCGCGCGTGGTCAAATCGTCCTTCTCGACTTCGGACTCGCGAAGGGCACGGCCTCGCAGTCGCGCGTCACGGCGACGGGCAGCGTCTTCGGCTACTCGCGCAACTACGCGCCGCTCGAACAGATGCACGGCACGGGCACAGACCCGCGCAGCGACCTCTACTCGCTCGCGGCCACGCTCTACCACCTCGCCACGGGCGAGATTCCGCCCGACGCGCTCTCGCGCGCGACGGCCGTCCTAAACGCGCAGCCCGACCCCTTGCGCACGGCCGACGAAGTGAACACGCAAGTCCCCGCGCCGGTCGCCGAGGTGCTCGCGCGCGCCATGTCGCAGAGCGCGGCGGCGCGACCGCAGACGGCCGAGGAGATGCGCGCGCTCTTGCGCGAGGCCGCGCGCGACTCGGAGGGTGCGCGCGAGTTGGACGGCGCGCGCGTCGCGTCGGCCGCGTCGACGGTCATCAACGCCGCGAACGCCGCGCCCACCGCCGCCAACGTCCACGATCAGGAGACGAGAATTCTCGACGGGACGGCGCGCGGCGGAGCGCGCTCGACCGTGGCCGGCGGCGACGGCCGCACACAGCACGCGGGCGCGCAAGACGGCGCGACGGTCGCGAACGCGCCGACGCGGATTGCCGAACAGTTGACCGAGACGGCCGCGCGTCTGACCGGCGCGGCCAGCACCGCGTCGAACGCCGCCGGCTCGCCCTCCGCCTCCGCCGACTCATCGGCCGCCGCCGCCGACTCAATCGTCACGCGCGTCGCGCCTCCGCACTCGTCGGCAGCCCCGCCGCCACATGCGTCGGCCGCCGCCGCGCCTCGTCGCGGACTCTCGGGCCGCACGCTCGGCGCGCTCGCGAGCGTCGTCCTCCTCGTCGGAGTCGCCGGGGCTTACTACGCATACACGTCCCGGCCGTCGGCGACGAAGAACACGCCGCCCGTCGCCGCCGAGTCGCCGTCGGCCGTCCCTTCGCCCGACGCCGCGCAGCCCCCGGCGACTTCCACGTCTGAGCCTGCGAAAGAGTCGGCCGGAGAGAGTGCGCCGACGACGACCGTCATCATCAAGAAGTCGCCCGACCCTGCGCCGAAGGGCGCGAAGCAACAACAGCCCGGCGCGAGCGGCGACCCCGAAGGCCAACACCTCGACGCGCCGGAGGTCGTCGCCCCGGTAGTGGTCGCGCCTGACATTAACATTCCCGACATTCCCGAAAGCGAGTTGCGCGGAGTTGACTGGAACAACCCGGTCGCGCGCGAGCGCGCGATGCGCCGCATACGCCGCCTCGTCAGGCAGCGTCAACTCGAAGCCGAGCGTGTAAGGCGTCAGACCGAGGCGCAGCAACCGCGCCGCCGTCAACAACAACAACCCGTCGCGCCCGCCCCGCCGCCAGACAACCGCCCGTAACAGTCGCGGATAAAGTCGAAAGAGGGCGGCGGGGG
>DASUNL010000016.1:0-3820 GCA_036277175.1 Pyrinomonadaceae bacterium
GCGCCGACGCAGAGGACGTTCGCGTCGTTGTGCTGGCGCGCCAGACGCGCGGTCTCCTCGCTCCACGCGACGGCGGCGCGGATGCCCGCGACCTTGTTGGCGGCGATGCAGACGCCGTTGCCGGAGCCGCACAAGAGCACGCCGCGCTCGACCTCTTCGTGCGCGACGGCGCGCGCGACCGACGCGGCGAAGTCCGGGTAGTCGACGCTTTCGAGCGAGTCCGTGCCCTTGTCTTCGACCTCGATGCCGAGCGCGGCGATTTCCTGCTTGGCCCGCTCTTTCGCCTCGAAGCCTGCGTGGTCGCTCCCGATTGCAATCTTTCGCGGTTTCATAATTACGTTTCCCCCCTCAACATTCTACTGCGCGCTCGCGCCCGCGCGAAGTCGAGACGCGGCCGCCTCGTCGACGAACCATTCGAGCGCGCCGTTTGTCGGCGTGATGAGTTGCGCCGGAAGACGCGACGGGTCGCGCTCGCCTTCGATGACTTCGCGCAGAGCGTCGGCCTTCCCCTTCCCCGTGACGACGAAGAGAAGATTGCGCGCGTGGTTAATCGCCCCGGCCGTGAGCGTGATGCGGTACGCGCCTAAGTGCTCGACCCAAGTGGCGGCGACCCACGCTTCCCTTTCGCCGAGCACGTCCGCGCCGGGGAAGAGTGAAGCCGTGTGGCCGTCGCCGCCGAGGCCGAGCATGACGAGGTCGAACGCGGGCCACTGCGCGCCGGGGAAGAAGACGCGCAGCTCGTCTTCGTAGAGAGAGGCATTCGCGACGGCGTCGCCCTCGCCGCGTATGCGGTGGATGTTTTCCGTGGGGACGGGCACGCGCGAGAGGAGCGACTCGCTCGCCATGCGGTAGTTGCTCTCGGCGTGGTCGGGCGGGACTGCGCGTTCGTCGCCGAAGAAGATGTGGACGTCGTCCCAAGGCACTTGCGCGCGCAAAGGCTCTTCGGAAAGAAGCTCGTAGATTCTCTTCGGCGTCGAGCCGCCGGAGAGTGCGACGCTGAAGCGGCCCGAGTCGTTTGATGAGAGACATGCTATCTCCGCGAAGCGAGAGGCGGCGGCGTGCGCGGTCGCTTCGGGGTCGCGGAAAGTGCGTAAGGAGGGCGCGGCGTCGTTCGTGTGAGCCGCGCGGTCGTTCGTCTCGGGCGTGCGGGTCATCTTTGCGCGCCGAGGGCGCAGAGGGCCGCGCCGTAAAGGGCGGTCTTGTCGTCGAGGATGACGCGGACGGGCGTCGCCTCGTTGATGAAGGACATGCGACCCTTGTCCGTGAAGGCGCGCATGAAGCGTCCGTCCTTCAGCTTTTCGAGAATCTTCGGGGCGATGCCGCCGCCGACGTAGAGTCCGCCGTCGGGTTTGAGGACGAGCGCGAGGTCGCCGGCCAGCGCGCCGTAAATCTCGACGAACATGTCGAGCGCCTCGACGGCCACGGGGCACTCGCGCGCGAGCGCGGCCGCCGAGATGGCCGCCGCCTTCGACTTCTCTTCGACGCTCGCGTCGACGGCGGGGCGCACGTCTCTGTACTCCGTGTCGGCGAGGAACGAGTGAATGTTGACGAGGCCCGGCCCGGAGAGGACGCGCTCGTAGCTGACGCGACCGCCGACGCGCTCGCGCATGTAGCGCAAGAGCGCGTCCTCCTGCTCGTCGTGCGGGGCGAAGTCTATGTGGCCGCCTTCCGAAGGGATGGGGTGATAGCTTTTGCCGCCCCAATAGATGCCAGCCATGCCGAGGCCCGTCCCGGCGGCGACGAGCGCGCGGTGGCCGTGGCGCGGGCCGTGGCCTTCGTTGAGCGTGTAGAGCTGCGCGGGCGCGAGCGCGTCGAGTCCGTAGGCGGTGGCTTCGAGGTCGTTGATGAGGCGGACACGTTCGAGTTTGAGCAGACCGGCGAGACTCTTTTCGTAAATCGTCCAAGCGAGGCTCGTCGTCTCGACACGGCCGTCGGCGACCGGCCCGGCGACGCCGAAGCAGGCGGCGTCTAGGCGCGGACGGTGTTCGCCGACGAACTCGCCGAGGATGGCTTCGAGCGAGTCGTATGCGCCGCTCGGGAAACTCTTCTGCGCGACGGGAGACATCGCGCCGCGACCGTCCACGCCGCCCTCGAAGAGCGCGACGTTAGTCTTCGTCCCACCGATGTCGCCCGCGATAATCATCTCTTTTTGAGCGGCCGTGCGTCTGTAGCGAAGAGGAGGCTTCTTCGTCGTTGAATAGACGCGCGCGTTCGTTTTAAGTCTTGAGCGAGTCGAGCAGGCGCGCGGCGTAAGCCACGGCCGCTTCGTAGACGCGGTCGCGCGCGAGGAAGGAAAGCTCGCGGCTGAGGCGTCGGCCCTCGCTCGCGGCCTCGTAAGCTAAGACGCGGCCGACCGCGCGTTCCTGTACGCCGATGCGCGTCCCCGTCTCCAACTTCGTGCCGCAAGCCTTCAGCTCGACGAAGAACTCCGCGCCGTCGCCCTCGATTGAGAAACGACGGAGCGCGCCGCCGCATTCGTCCCGTTCGGCGGGCCGAAGCTCCGCGCTCAAGTTGCGACCGCCTTCGACTTTGAAGTTGAATCGCGCCGCGTCGCCGTCGAACTCTGAATCAGGTAAGACCTCCCAGCCGAGGCGCGACGCGAGCCAACCTAACGCAAGAAGAGCTTTCGGCGCAATCTCGGAAGGCGCGAGCGACGGTCGCTCGTAGAGGATTCGCACGCTCGACGCGCGCGCGAGTAGCGGCCGGTACTCTTCGGCGTCCCAGAAGCTCGCGACGAGCGTGCGCCAAGAGGTGAGACGCCCCCAGTTCAAATCCGTGAGCGCGAGCAAGTCGCCACGCTCGCCGATGAGCGAGGCGAGGCGTCGCAAGTCCGCGTGCGGCGCGTCGAAGGTCGCCGAGTCGATGACGACGCGGTCGGCCGTCTCGACGAGTCGCTGAAACAGTTTGTCTTCGTAGTGCGGGATGTCCTTCCACCAGAGGAAGACGGGCACGTCCGGCACGAGCAGCGGCGAGACGACGCTCGCGGCCGAGGCGACCGCACCGCCTGCGGCCTCGATGGTTATCTGCTCGCCGCAGACCTGCTTCGCGCCCTTTGACGAGAGCGCGCAGCGCGTCGAGACGTAGGCGACCATGCTCGGCTCGGCCTTTGAAGCGTCGGCGATGAGGACGATGGCGCGGCAGGGGTTTCGCTCGAAGACTTCGGTCAACAGCTCTTCAATCCCGCCGCGCTCCTCGGCGCTCCGCGCGCAGACGACGAGGTTCAGCGCGCAGGCGCGCGTCACGCCGGCCTCGCCATCGGCCCCGCGCTCGCGCGTCATCTCGGCCCACGTCGCCGTCAACTCCCGCTCAAGTCCCTCGACATCAATACCCATTTCGTCAATCGTCAATCGTCAATCGTCAATCGGGAAGTGATATGCGACTTGAAACCTAGAGCTCAAGTAGCGAGGCTCTCAACCTCCATTCACGATTGACGATTGACGATTCACGGCCTTTCAAGGTCTTCGCCAGCGTCGGCCCGCGCGTTCGAGAATGGCGAACGACTCGGGCGGGCCCCACGTGCCCGCCTCGTAGTTGGGGAAGTCCGCGCCCGCTTTGTCCGACTCCCAAGTCTCGATGACGGGCATGACGATTTCCCAGCCTCGCTCGACCATGTCACGGCGCGCGTACAGAGTCGAGTCGCCGAGGATGCAGTCGAGCAGAAGTCTTTCGTAGGCTTCGGCGAGCTGCAACCCGAACGAAGCGCCGTAGCGAAAATCCATGTTCACGTCGCGGATGCGCGTCTGCTGTCCCGGCACTTTCGCGGCGAAGCGCATCGTGATGCCCTCGTCGGGCTGGACGCGGACGATGAGCTGGTTCGGCG
>DASUNL010000017.1:0-7451 GCA_036277175.1 Pyrinomonadaceae bacterium
GGCGGGATGTCGCGAAACTGATAGACGGGGCCGCCCGCTTCACGGATTGACTTAATCAACTTCGCGTAAGTTTGCGAAGCATCGACGACCGTGTCGTCGCGGCTGCCGTTGTTGTCCTGAATCTCTTCGACCGAGACGAGGTCGGGCGAGCGCAGGTTGCGGACGAGGATGCGCGCGAGACGGCGGAACTTCGAGGGGTCGTCGCCGGGGTCGAGGTTCTCGACGTTGAAGGCGGCGACAACTAACTGACGGGCGCGCGGCGCGCGCGTCACCTCGGGCCGAAGCGCGGAGGGGACGACCCTTGGCACGTCGCCCGTGAGAATCATTTTGTAGCCGCCCGCGAAGTAGTCGAGGACGCCCGTGGTCGTCCCCGCGAAGCGCGCGCCGACGTCGACTTCGGGCAGGCGCTCGCCGTCGGCGAAGAGCGAGACGCGCTCGGGGTTGGCGTCGCCGGGGCGGAGGATGATGCCGCCGCGCGGCGTGCGTAAGGATGCGCCCGCGCCGTTGTCCGGGAGGACGGGAACCTCGCGGCCGTCGCGGCGGGCAAACGTCGGGCCGACGGCCACGGCGTCGTTGACGGCGACGCGCATCCCTTCGAGGCTCTCGTAGAAGTCGAGCCCGTCGGCGTCGGGGTCAAACGTCCCCGAGGTCTCGACGTCGCCCGACGTGGCGTCGTCCTCGATGACGGAGGTCGGCGGCGTGCGACCGGCCGCGCCGAGCCGTACAGGCGGGGGCAGGGGGTTACCGACTGAGACGAGCGAGATGGACGACAGCTCGATGTGCGTGACCGAGAGGTTCGCGTTCGACGCATCGGCCGCGCCCTGCCGAAACTCCCTGACCGTGCCCGTGACCTTCACCGCGTCGCCCGGGCGCGCGTTGGGCCGCTCGACGCGGACGAAGACGCCCTCGGAGGTGCGCGGGTCTTGGTCGGCCTCGGCGTCCTGCATGAAGAAGCCGTCGGGCCGCCAGAGCGTGACGACGCCCTGCACGTCCGAGACGCGCACGCCGACGAGCGGCGAGACGTGCGCCGCGCCCTGCACTTCGCGTATGCGTCGCGGCGTCGGCTGCGAACTGTTCGCCGCGCCGCCGACGAAGGCCGCGCAGAGGAGTGCGAGCACGACGACAAGGCGCGCCGCGCGGGCATTTGAAATTTGAGATTTCACATTCGACATATCAAATCTCAGGGCAGGAGACGCCAGTTGTTCGTCGGCTCGGCCGGGACGCTTCCGTTGCGCTCGACCCAGTCGATGATTAGCTCGCGTATCTCCTCGCCGGAGCGGTAGACGACGGGCGCGCCCTTGTACATCGTGTAGCCGCCGCCGCCGTTGACGCGGTAGTTGTTCGTCGCGAGGCGGAACTTCTGCTCAGGCTCGACCGGCTTGCCCTTAAAGCTCAGATTGCGTATGCGCTCGCCGAAGGGCTTGGTCAAGTCGAGTTCATAAGTGACGCCCTCGGCGATGTCGAAGTTGTAGCCGGGTATCTTTTCGTCGACGAGTTCGGAGGGTTGCGCGCCCGTTCGGTACGGCTTGAAGTAGCGGGCCGAGTGTTCGAGCGCCTCCTTCAACTGCCGGCCCGTGACTTCGAGCACGACGAGCGTGTTCTCGTAGATGTAGAGGCCCGCGATGTCGCGCACCGTGACGGGGCCGCGCGCGATGCGCGCCTGCTGGTTGAAGACGGCCGCCATCGAAACGTCGGCCCGCCCCGCGTCCATCTGCACGCGCTGGACGAGGTCGATGATGGCCGAGTCGCGGAACTGCGCGCCCGTGGCCGTAAGCTCTGCGGCCGACGTGCCGACCTCCTTCGCCAGCCACGCCTGCGTCTCGCGGTCGTAGGGCGCGGCGAGCGCGGCTATCTCTTCGTCAACCTTCACGCCCTCGTTAACGGGAATCGTGCGCGCCCCCTTCGCCGCGACGCGGAAGCGTCCGCCCTCCGTCCTTTCAAAGTAGACGTCGACGCGCGCGACGTGACGCGCCCAAGCGTTGGCCTGCGTGAGCAGCACGCCGTTAATCAAAAGGCTCGGCACTTCGCGGTGCGTGTGGCCCATCAGAATCACGTCGACGCCCGGCACTTGCTCGGCCACACGGACGGCCGCGTTCTCGCTCTCGACCTGTCCGGGGTTCTGCTCGCCCGTCTTTAAGTCCTCTTCGATTCCCATGTGCATCGCGACGACGACGAGGTCGGCGCGCTCGCGCTCGCGCAGGATGGCGACCCACTTGCGCGCCTCCGCCACGGGCTCGCGAAACTCTATCCCGGCGTAGTTCTGCGGGTTCTCCCAACTCGGCACGCCCGGCGTCGTGAGCCCCAACACTCCGACGCGCACGCCCTCGTACTCCTTGACGATGTACGGGTCGAAGCGCGTCCGCTCAGTCCCCTTCTCATACGTGTTCGACGAGAGCCAAGGGAACTTCGCCTCGCCGCGCGCCTTCTCCAAAACCTTCAAACCGAAGTTGTACTCGTGATTGCCGACGGCCATCGCGTCGAAGCCGAGCGCGCTCATCGTGAGCATCATCGGGTCGGGCGGCGCGTTGTTCTTCTTGTTGTGATAGTAGGCCAGAGGCGTCCCCTGAATCGTGTCGCCTGAGTCGAGCAGCAAGAGGTTCGGGTTCTCTTTGCGCGCCTGCCGGATGATGGTCGCGGCCTTCGCGAGCCCGCGCTCGGCCGGTCGGTTCGTGTAGTAATCGACCGGCAGGATGTTGCCGTGCAGGTCGGTCGTCGAAATAATCGTGACGTGGACGCGCGCGGGCGTCGTCCGACCTGTCTGTCCAAAGACGCCGACCGCGAAGACGAACGCGCACAGAAGCGACGACACCGCGAAGCGACGCCGCGACAGAGACGCGCGACGCAGACCGACTCTCATCAGACCGGCTCTCATCAGACTGACGCTCATTAGCTCTCTTCTCATAAACAAATCACTGATAGAGCAGCACGCGCGCGCGTGCGCGGCGGAACTCTGCGAGGCGCGGCTGCCAAGAGTTGACGACATCTTCGGGCGCGTCGGCGGCGCGGACGCGCGCGTGCGTGTCGGCGTTAGCCAACAGGCGCAGGTAATCTTCCACCTTCCACTCGGACGGGTAGAGGCGGCGGAGCGCGACGGCCATCTCGATGCCTGTGCGGACGGGCCGGAACTGCGCGCGGTTCGTGACGATGACGTTGACGCCGCCGCACTCCTCACCTTTGAAGACCGACGCGCGCGGCGTGAAGCGCACGGGCACGAAGCGCACGCCCGCGAGCCCGCGCGCGTTGAGATACGCGGCGAGCTTCTGCCCGTCAATCCATGGCGCGCCGACCAGCTCGAACGGCGTGTCCGTCCCGCGTCCGACCGAGAGGTTGGTCGTCTCCAAAAGTCCGACGCCCGGATAGAGGGTCGCCTGCGTCAGGCTGCGCATGTTCGGCGACGTGTTGACCCACGCGAGGCCCGTCGCGTCGAGCCACATCGCGCGCCGCCAGTTCTCCATCTTGACGACGCGCAGGTCGCAATTAAACTTGCGCTCCTCGTTGAAGAGCCGCGCAAGCTCGCCGACCGTCATCCCGTGCCGCACCGGAATCGTGTGGTAGACGACGAACGTGAGCTTGTCCGCGTCGGCGATTGGGCCTTCGACCTCCGTGCCGCCAATCGGGTTCGGACGGTCGAGGACGAAGACGGGCTTGCCCGCCTTGGCCGCCTCCTCCATCACGTAGCCGAGCGTCGAGATGTACGTGTAGAAGCGCGCGCCGATGTCTTGAATGTCGAAGACGATGGCGTCCAAGTCTCTCAAGTGTTCGGGCTTCGGCCGCCGCGTCTCGCCGTAGAGCGAGTAGATGGGAAGGCCGGTCTTTTCGTCCGTGGCGTCGGAGACCTTGTCGTCGAGCGCGCCGCGTATGCCGTGCTCGGGCGAGAAGAGCGCGACGAGGCGCACGCCCTCGGCCTCCTTCAGAACATCAATCGTCTGCCGCCCACGCCGGTCGCGCCCCGTGTGGTTGGTGACGAGTCCGACGCGCATCCCCTGAAGCTGTTTGAAGCGGTCGCGCGCGAGCACGTCGATGCCGGTCAGAACCTCGGCGTCGTTCACCACTTCGCCCGACGGCCCTTCGGCGCGCGCGTTCGCCGTCGAAGCGGTGAAGCGCACCAAGCCTTCCGTGAGTTGCTGCGTGTAGCGTTGCTGTTGGAGACGCGCGGCGAGGGCGGCGGCCAAATCCGTGACCGACGAGGCGACGATTGAGGCGACGCGCCCGCGCAGAGGCGTCACGTCGCCTTTGCCGTCTGGGTGGACGCGGTTCGACAAGAAGACGACGAAGCTCTCCGACGCCGGGTCAATCCAAAGAGACGTGCCGGTGAAGCCCGTGTGGCCGAACGAGCCGACGGGGAAAAGGTCGCCCCGGTTGGCGGAGAAGCTGCTCGTCACGTCCCAACCCAAACCGCGCGCGCCGCCGTCTTCCGTGACCTGACGCGCGCGCGTCATCGTCTCGATGGCGAGCGGACTCAGGATGCGCGCGCCTTCGTACTCGCCGCCGTTCAGAATCATCTGGCAGAAGACGGCGAGGTCGTCGGCCGTCGAGAAGAGTCCGGCGTGACCGGCGACGCCGCCCATGCGGTTGGCCGTCGGGTCGTGAACCTCTCCGCGCAGCAGGCGCTCGCCCTCCGCGCCTTGCGTGCCCGCGCCTCCGAGATAACTTCGCATCGCGCGCACCGTCTCGGTCGGCGCGATGCGCGCCAGCTCCGTCGGTGGCCCGCCCGCGCGGCCTATCGGGCGAAAGCCCGTGTCGCGCATTCCCAAAGGCTCGAAGATGTTTTTGCGCGCGAAGACGTCGAGCGTTTCGCCCGAGGCGCGGCGGACGACCTCGCCGAGCGCAATCATGCCGATGTCACTGTAGACGAAACGCTCGCCGGGCGCGCCGCGCAGACGCTCCGTGTAGAGACGTTTCAACATCTCTTCGTGGCCCGCCCACTGTTCGGCCAAGTCGAAGTCGGGCGCGTAGCCGGAGCGGTGCGTGAGAAGTTGCTCAATGGTGATGCGCTCGCGCCCCTCGCCACGGAGTTCGGGGATGTGGCGCGAGACGGGGTCGTTTAAGCGCACCTTGCCCCGCTCGATGAGAATCATGATGCTCGTCGTCGTCGCGACGACTTTGGTGAGACTCGCCACGTCGAAGATGGTGTCGGCCGTCATCTCCTCGCGCGCGGGCGCGAGGGCGCGCGCGCCGTAAGCCTTGCGCCACACGACGCGACCTTTTCGCGCGGCCAAGACGACCGCGCCCGGCGTCTCTCTTCGCTCGACCGAAAGACGCACCGCCTCGTCAATCAAAGCGAGTCGCGACGAAGACATCCCGACCGCCTCGGGCTTCGCCGTCGGCAGTCCGGCCGCGAACGTTTGTGCGACGAGCGACGCTGCGACGACGAGCGTCGCGACGATGCGCGGCGACGCGACGAGAAGCGACCCGTCCCGCGTTCTTAAGAATTTAGCTAATGTGAGCATCGAGTGTTTTTTGAGACGCCGTCTTAATTGAGACGTTGGCTTGATGAAATGTGGAGCGTCTTCAGTTCCCCGCCGCCGCGCCGGTTTGCGTCGAAGCCTTCAGTTGAATCCCCGTCCCGCGCGCGTAGAGGCCGGGGAGCGAGATGGGCAGACGGCCCGTCACGTCCGTTTGCCCCGTGAGTGCGCGCGCGGCGGCGCGTTGCAGACTCGGCATGTCGCCGTAGGCGACGACGTAGGTCTGTAGCGTCGGGAAGTTTTGCAGAAGATACGGGTTGCCGAAACTCACCCCGACGACCGGCGTTTTGCGCGCCAGCAACTCGTTTAAGACTCGGAGGCCGGGTTCGGGGAGTCCGACGCTGTTGGCCGCGCCCGAGCGCACGCGGCCGAACATCGAGACGAGAACGACGTCGGCCTTCTTCGCCTTCTCAAGCGCGGCCGCCGTCTCCTCGGGCGTCGAGCGCGCGTCGAGGACGAGCGAGTCGACCTTGCGGCCCGCGCGCGCGAGCGTCGAGACGAAGGGCACGGCGATGCGTTCGCGGTCTTCGCCGTTCGTGATGCCGAGGTTGAAGATGCTCGCGCCGGCTCGCAAGCCCCCCGAGGCGAGCAGGCGCGCGTCGTCGCGGACGAGCGTGACGGCGCGCTCGGCAATCTCGTCGGCGAGCGCGGCCGTCTCGCGCGTCGAGACGAGGCGGTCAACCTCTTCGAGCGAGACGAGACGCGAGCGCACGAGTCCGAGGTCGTACTTCGCGGCCAACACGCGGCGGGCGGAAGTCTCGATGCGCGCCTCCGTCAGACGCCCGCTCTTAACGGCGGCGCGCACGCCGCGTATGCAGGCTTCCGGGTCGGCGGGTTTGAGCAGCATGTCCGCGCCCGCTTCGAGCGCGCGCACGGCCGCCTCGTCTTGATGGAAATAGATGGTCAGTCCGCTCATGTCGAGCGCGTCGGTGACGACGAGTCCGTCGAAGCCTAGGTCGCGACGCAGTATGCGGTCTAGCACGGCGGCCGAGAGCGTCCCCGGCAGGTACGCGCTCTCGTCAACAATCTCGCCGCCCTCGTCGACGTATGAAGGACGGAGCGCGGCCGCGCGCGGCAGAGGTTTGACTAAGGTCGGGTCAATCTGCGGCAGACCGATGTGCGCCGACATGACCGAGCCGACGCCCGCCTCGATGGCCGCGCGGAACGGGACTAGCTCGACCGCGTCCAAACGCGCGCGGTCGTTTTTGATGACGGGAAGACCCCGGTGCGAATCGACGCTCGTGTCGCCGTGGCCGGGGAAGTGTTTGGCGGTCGCGATGACGCCACGGCTCTGCGCGCCCTCGACGAAGGCCGCCGCGTAGCGCGCCACCTCTCGCGGGTCTTCGCCGTAGGAGCGGACGTTGATGACGGGGTTCGCGGCGTTGTTGTTCACATCAACGACGGGCGCGAAAATCTGATGCACGCCAAGTGCGCGCGACTCGCGCGCCGTCGCCTCGCCCTGACGGCGCGCAAAGTCAGGATTGCCGGTCGCGCCCACCGCCATGTTCCAAGGGAAGTTGATGGCGTCGTCAAAGCGCATCCCGACGCCGGCCTCGAAGTCGGCCGAAATTAGGAGCGGCCGTCGCGCGAGCGACTGCATGCGGTTGACGAGGTGGACGGACTCGTAGACCGGCCCTCGGAAAAGAATGATGCCGCCGACGTGGTTCTGCTCGACGTGTCGGCGGAGCGCGCGAAACTCCTCGCTCTCGCGGTTCTGGAAACGCGCGTTGACGCCGACCGAGATGAGCTGCCCGATTTTCTCTTCGAGCGACATGCGTTTGAGTTCCGCGTCGGCCCAGCGCAGCGCCTCCTCGGATGCGCTGCGCTTGTAGGGCGCGTGCGCGGCACTTGTCGCGGCGGCCGCCGACGTCTGCGCGCGCACGAGGGGCGACGGCGCGAGCGTGCCGAGTAAGAGGAGCGACGCGAGGAGCGGCGCGAGGGCGGAGTTGATGAGCTTGCGAGAGCTTGTTCGTTTCATCATTAGCG
>DASUNL010000018.1:0-19643 GCA_036277175.1 Pyrinomonadaceae bacterium
CAAGATTGTCGGCAAGGCGATTGACGCGGCCCGCGCGCGCGAGGCCGCACGCAAGGCGCGCGAAATCGTCCGCAAGGGCGCGATGGGTTCGACGATGCTTCCCGGCAAACTCGCCGACTGTCAGGAGCGCGACCCGGCGCAGTGCGAGCTTTACATTGTAGAGGGTGATTCGGCAGGCGGGAGCGCCAAGCAGGGACGCGACCGGAGGAATCAGGCCGTCCTCCCGCTAAAAGGTAAAATCTTAAACGTCGAGAAGGCGCGTTTCGACAAGATGCTCAGCCACAGCGAGATTAAAACGCTGATTACCGCCTTGGGGACGGGCATCGGCAAAAGCGAAAGCGACTTTGATATTAACAGGTTACGCTACCACAAGATCATTTTCATGACCGACGCCGACGTAGACGGCTCGCACATCCGAACGCTGCTGCTGACCTTCTTTTTCCGTCAGATGCCGCAGCTCATCGAGGCCGGCCACGTCTACATCGCGCAGCCCCCGCTGTTCAAAGTAAAACGGGGCAAGCGCGAGGAGTACATCAAGGACGAGCGTTCGATGGTTCGCTACCTCATGCGACAGGCGACGAGCGACTTGAAGGTCACTTCACGCGGCACGGGCGCGGTCGTCGAGGGTAAAGACCTCGCGAAGGCGCTCGAACAACTCGTCGAGTGGAAACGCTACTGCGAGAAGGCCGTGCGACGGCTCGGCAACGACGAGCACCTGCTGCACGCGCTGCTCGAAGCGTTCGGCGGCCGCGAAGGAGTCCTCCGCGATGATGAGAACGCGACGCTCAAGAGCGTGTTCCAAGACGAGGAGGGCGAGCAGATGGCGCGCGTCGAGGGAATGATTGCCGACGCGGGCTATCGTACCGACTTAAAGACGGACGACGAGCACGGTCTCTGGGAAATCGAGACCACGACGACGGGCGGCGTTAAAGTCGTCATAGACTGGGAATTGGCGAGCCACGTGGAGTTCCAGAAGGCGGTCGAGTTCTACAAGAAACTCGAAGACAGCTTGGCCGTGCCCTTAATCCTCGGCGAGAACGGGACGAGCGAGCAGGTCGAATCGCGCGAGGCCCTGCTGGAGCGCGTCTTGGCCGCCGCCAAGAAGGACTTGACGATTCAGCGTTACAAGGGACTCGGCGAAATGAACCCGGAGCAACTCTGGGAGACGACGATGAACCCCGAGAAGCGCACTCTGCTTCGGGTGAAGATTGACGACGCGGTCGAGACCGACCAGATTTTCACCGTGCTGATGGGCGACGCCGTCGAGCCGCGCCGCCGCTTCATCGAGGATAACGCCCTTGATGTCAAGAACTTAGACGTCTAACGCGCGGGCTTGGAGGGGGCGATGAGATGAATCTATTTGACACACCGCCCCCTCTCGGCTAGAATGAAGGCCCTTTCCTCCTGTGGATCTTGCCGCTGCATGCTTCTCGCGTATGCAGCGGTTTTTTTCTGCGCTCTGATTAAAGTTTATCCCTTCTCGTCTTTGAGGGCGCTGTCGACCTGTTCGTCCAAGTCGATGCGACGCGGGGCCGTCACCCCGAGTTCGTTGTAGCGGCCGCCCGGCGCGTACTGGCCTGACTCGCCGTAATCGACCGCGCGTTCGTCGTTGGCCGGGTTGATTTCCTCGACGGGGTTCGGCGTCGCGTCGGGCACAAGCTCTGGGTCTGAGTTGCTCTCTTTGAGTGAAGTCTTTACTTGATTGTCGTCTGCCATCTGTTTTTACGCTCCTTGTTCGCGGGTTTGTCGAGTCTCTCGTTCACGGAATCGCTGGACGCGAAAGCGGTAAAGTTTGACGCGCTCGCCTTCGGCGATGCCGGCCTTGCGCGCCGCTATCTGAACCTGTTGGGCGGCCGTCTCGACGCCCTCGATGTCTGGGAGCAGAAGGCCGCGACGACTGCCCCGTTCGTCTTCGACGATGACGCCGTAGATGGACGGGTCGAGGTCGTTGAACTCGGCCGGCTCGGGCGCGAAGAGCACGTCGACCGAGTAGCGCAGCGCGGCCAATTCCTCTTCGCCGACGGGCGGGAAACGCGGGTCGCGCGTGGCGGCGTGCGCGGCGTTGATGACGATCTCCTCGGCGAGCGTCGGCCGCGCGGGTTCGATGGTGCCGATGCAGCCGCGCAACTCACCGTCGCGGGTCTTGATGGAGACGAAGCACGCGGCCCTCTGTGAGAGCAACGCCGCAGTTTCGGAATCATCGGACTCGAAAGCGGCCGCGCTCTTTGACTCGACGAATCGGCCCTCGCGCACGTAGGTCTCGACGGCGCGGCGCGCGAGCAAGGGCAACTGCCGGCCCGCCTCGCCGTGCGTCCTCTGCTGGCCCGCATCACTGTTCATCATCGTCGCCTCCCGCGCGCGCCAGTTGCGCTACCATGTAGCCAACGCCGAACGGCGCTTCGTAGTGGAGCACCTCGCACGCGGGCCGGACGCCCGAGGCCGCGCCGAGCGCGACGAGCATCGAGCGGTAGCCGCACTCGCCGGCCGCGCGCCGAAGACCCTGATCGATGTCGGCGATGCGCGCCGGCCGCGAGTCGCGAATCGCGGCGACGACCTGTTCGTCGAATAGGTGCGCTTCGGGGAAGAAGCCGGCGGGCGCGCCCGGCTTGAGGCGGTGACTCAAGTCGCCGCTCGCGACGAAGGCGACGCGCCGCCCAAGGCTACGGGCCGCGCGGCCGACCGACGCGCCGAAGCGCGTGTGTTCTTCGTCCGAGAGGAACGTGTAGCCGAGCGCGACGGCGCGGCCCGCCCAACCGTTGCGGAGGATGAAGTAGAGAGGGACTGCCGTGCCGTGATCGAGTTCGTCGCCCTCTGCGCTCGCGATGCGAAAGCCGTCCTCGCGTGCCGCGTCGCGGATGGCGTCGAGCAGTTCCGAGTCGAGCGGGACTTCGACGTTTGCGTGGGGCGCGCGGAAGTTGGCAAAATCGCCGCGCAGGCTCGGCGTGTCGTAGGCGACGAAGGCGCGCGCGTCGAGCGGCGCGTGCGGGGAGACGAGGACGAGCGTTTCGGCGCGGCTCTCGACGAGGCGCGCGGTCAGCTCCCGCATCGCTTCAATCGAGCCGCGCACTTCGGCGATGGCCTCGCCGCCGACTTCCGGTACCATAATCGGCGGGTGCGGCGCGATGCCGACGAAGACTATCGAACTCGCTGTCATTAGCTCTCGCTCAAGCGCGACGCGGTGACTTCGGTTTGTAGGGGATGGGCAGACGGATTCTATCACAGGACGAAGAGCCGGGCGCAAACGCCTCGGGTTGCGGCGCGTGTGTTGAAGACGGCGGAAGAGTATTTTAGATGAGCGTGCGTGAAGAGTTTGACGTGTTAATCGTCGGCGCGGGGCCGGCCGGTTCTTTCGCCGCCGAGCATCTCGTGCGCGGCGGGGCGCGCGTCGCGCTCTTCGACGGGCGGCCGCGCGGCGAGGCGAAGGCGTGCGGCGGCGGCGTCACGTCGAAGGCGCTGAAGGCTTGGCCGCAACTGCTCGACGCGCCGGGTCGCACGGTGGACGAGGTCGAGATGCTATCGCCCTCCGGGCGCGGCGTGCGTCTGAAGCTGCGCGAGCCGTTCGCCATCTACTCGCGCACGGCCCTCGACTCACACCTGCTTGAGCGCGCGCGACGCGCGGGCGCGCGCGTGTTGGCGCGTCGCGTGTCGGCGTCGTTCGATAGGAAAGACGGCGAGGAGTGGACGGTGCGTTCGCGCGAGGGCGAGGAGTGGCGCGCGCGCATGTTGGTCGCGGCCGACGGCGCGAACAGCCCCATCGCGCGCCGTCTCGCGGGCGCGCTGCCGAACGCCGAGATGGAGGTCGCGTTCGGCTACCGCGCGCCGTTAGTCTCCGGCGCTCATGCTCCGACCGTCATCGCGTTCCTGCCCGGCTGGGCCGGCTACGCTTGGGCCTTCCCACGCCTCGACCACATCTCGTTCGGCATCGCTACGGCGCAGGATGCGTTTGACCACCGCGCGCTCGACGCGCTGCTCTGGGATTTCATGGTCGCCTACTACGCGCGGCGCGCGGGCGGGCGAGAGCGCGAGGAGCGAGTGCGCGAAGAGTTGCGCGCGTGCGCCGAACGCTACGCGGCGCGCATCCCCGGCCTCGCGCCCGAGACTCTGAAGACGAGACGCGCGGCGGGCGACGGCTGGGCGCTCTTGGGCGACGCGGCGGGATTCGCCGACCCGGTGACGGGCGAGGGCATCTACTACGCGCTGCGCTCGGCCGAGTTGTTCGCAAGAGACTATGTGGCCGGTCGTCCCCGTGCTTACGAGGAGAGCTGGCGCGCGGACTTCGGCGGCGAGTTGTGGCGCGCGTCGCGCATGCGCCGACGCTTCTACGGCAGCTTCCTCGGCGCGCCCTTCACCGACCGGATGGTCGCCTTCGCGCGTCTCCATCCCGGAGTGCGCCGCACGCTCCGCGAGTTGGTCGCGGGCGGTCAAGGCTATCTCGACCTCAAACGCACACTCGCCGTGCGCGCCGTCTGGCCGCTCTAGGACGGGTCGGCGGGTTGCGTGTAGGGGGCGAGGCGGCGGCGCAATTCTTCGGGGACGGCGACGGTGTCGAAGGTGTCGCGGCGGACGGCGACGAGGACGAAGTGGGCCTCGGCGATTACTTCCGCATCGCCCCCGCGCCGCACCTCGAAGTTGAGGCGCAGAGACTTCGTGCCGACGCGCCCGACGTAGACGGAGACTTCGAGCAGGTCGTCGAGTTGCGCGGCGCGTCGGAAGTCGCACTCGATGTGCGCGCGCGGGAGCCACACGTCCAACTCGTCGAACATCACGCCGTAAGGGAGGCCGACGGCGCGGAACAGCTCCGTCTCGGCGAACTCGAAGAAGCGTATGTAAGCGCCGTAGAAGATGATGCGCGCCGCGTCCACGTCGCCCCAGCGCACGCGCTCCTCGATGCTGAACTTCCAACTCTCTCTCTCACGCATGTCGCTTCAAATCCTTTAAGAACTCGGCGAGCGCGCGGTTGAACTCTTCGGGGCGCTCGATGTTTGACGCATGGCCCGCGCCCTCGATGACTTCGAGCGTCGCGCGCGGAATCGCGCGGGCCATCGCTTCGGACATCGACGGCGGCGTGATGGAATCCTCGCTCCCGACGATGACGAGCGCGGGGACTTCAATCTCCGGCAGCAAGTCCGTCTGATTTCTTCGTGCGGCCATGCCGCGCAGGGCGGCGGCCGCGCCGACGCGACTCGTCCCCAGAATCATCTCGCGGACGAACGCGACTTGCTCGGGCCGTCCGGCGAGCGTCGCGGGCGCGAGCATCTTCGGTGTCAGTGTGTCGGCGATTTCGCGCAGGCCGGAGTCGAGCGCGACGCGACGCATCTCTTCACGCGCGCGGAGGCCCTCTTCTGTGTCGGCCTCGGCGCGCGTGTCGGCGAGGACGAGTGCGCGCGTGCGCTCGCGAAAGAGACGGTAGAAGGCGAGCGCCACGTAGCCGCCCATCGAGAGTCCGCAGACGGTCGCGCGCTCGACGCCCAACTCGTCGAGTAGCGATGCGGCGTCGCGCGCCATCTCCTCCATCGTCGCCGCGCCTTCCGCGACGACGGTCGTCCGGCCGTGGCCGCGCAGGTCAAGCGCGACGACGCGGTGCTCGGCACGCAAAGCTTCAATCTGCCCGCGCCACATCGCGCGGCTGAAGAGGAAGCCGTGGAGGAGTAGAACGACGGAGTCGCCCGCGCCCTCGTCTTCGTAGGCCAAATCGATTCCGCGCACGTGCGCGACCTTAGCGCCCATCGACGTCTCACCTCTCCGCAAGCTGCTCAAAAGTTTGCCGTCAGTTGAATACAGAAACTCGCCCGATGATAGCCGAGTTGATGCGAGTTCGACTAACGCGGCCGTCGCTCGCCGCCGCCTGCGCGCGTGGGGTAAAATAGTCGCGCGAAGACGACTCCCGAATCCTCCCGAATCAACACCAGAGACGAACCGCGCGCACGCGCGAGGCATCTAAACTGCCCGCGCGTTCAGACGCCGCGCGCGCGCGTATTTAACGAAAGAAGAGAGAAGACTTTTATGAAGACGAAGAAGACCGAGACCGCCAAGTTAAAAACTTTTTCACCGGCCGAGCAGCGCGCCGCGCGCGCCGAGCGCATCGTCGTGCACGAGGCCGAGCCTTACGGCTGGATAGCGCGCTCCGAGTCGGGCGACGCCCACGACTATCATCTTTTCTGCGACCCGGAGACGCGACACCTCGCCTGCACCTGCGGGGATTTCATCTTCCGTGGAAACTCCGACCCCGGCTACGAGTGCAAGCACGTCGTCGCGGCCCTCAAATTCATCGCGCGCCGGTACCTCGCAAGCCATTACGACCCGCGCCGCCAGCACGCGCGCGTCGCTTAGACCACTCGAAAGAAACTCAAGGGGCGGCACGGATTGACTTCCGCGTCGCCCCTTTCTTTTTTACTACTCGCACGCGGCGCGAGGTCACAGTCTGATTGTCGCGACGTTCACAGTCTCGCGGAGGCGACGGCGAGCACGGTCAACACGCCGTTGATAATCTCGCTTATCCCGACGCGCTTCGCGCTCCTCGCGCCCGACGCGGAGACCACGACGCCGCAAACGGATTCCAACGAAACTTAAATTTAACGCCAACCCGCGAGCCGCGCGACCTGTGATATATTAGCCGCTCCCTACCCTGACAGTCCGCGAGCGGTTAAAACTTCATGCGGAGGGGTGTGCCTTGCCTGACGCGCGCAAAAGCTGGGGACGGACGTTGCTGAGCGCGACGACCTTGCAGGCCGTCCTCGTCGGCGTCGCCTTCGGCGCGGCGCTCGGCATCGGCGGCTACACCTTCATCTACGCGAAGGGCTACTCCTACCTGACGAACGACCCGGCCGCGTGTGCCAACTGCCACGTCATGGACGAGCAGTATTCGGGGTGGCTCAAGTCTTCGCACCGCTCGGTCGCCGTCTGCAACGACTGCCACACGCCGCCCGGCACGCTCGGCAAGTACTACACGAAGGCCTCGAACGGCTTCTGGCACTCCTACTACTTCACAACCGACACCTTCCACGAGCCGATTCGCATCACCGAGCGCAACCGGCGCGTCACCGAACAGGCGTGCCGCAAGTGCCACGCCGAGGTGACGGGCGTCATCGACGCGCACGCCGGCGGCGGCGAGGCGGGCGACGACAGCGCGCTCTCGTGCATCCGCTGTCACCGCAACGTCGGACACATGCACTAAACCTTAATCGTTAATCGTTCGGGCCGCGCGGCCCGCCGAGACCGAAGAGGCGAGAGAGACATGTCTGAGAACGAGAAGGAAACGACGGACAAGAGGGAAGCGACGGAGCCGGAGCGAGAAGGGCCGAGTGACGCGCGGCCCGCGCGACGGCGTAGAAGCGCAAAGCTCATCGCACTGGCGGCGCTCGTCGCGGCGGTCGGCGCGGTCGCGGCCGTCGCGCTGCTCGTCAACATCATGGAGCGCAAGCAGGAGGCCAGAAACCCCTTCTACCGCGTCGTCGAGCTAGACGACGAGACGGACGACCCCGAGGTGTGGGGCAAGAACTTCCCACTCCAGTACGACGGCTACCGGCGCACGGTCGATCAGGTGCGGACGCGCTACGGCGGGAGCGAGGCCGAGCCGCGCACGCCCACGCAAGCCGACCCGCGCTCGGTCGTCGCGCAGTCGCGCCTCGAAGAAGACCCGCGCCTGAAAACCATGTGGGCCGGCTACGCCTTCTCGAAAGATTTCCGCGAGGAGCGCGGCCACGCCTACATGCTCGAAGACCAGACCTTCACCGAGCGCCAGCAGGTCACGCAGCAGCCCGGCACGTGCATCCACTGCCACGGCTCAGTCTACGTCCCCTACAAGCGCGCGGGCGGCGGCGACCTGATGCGCGGCTTCGAGGTGATGAACCAGATGAAGTTCGGCGAGGCGCGCAAACTCGTCTCTCATCCCGTCTCCTGCATCGACTGCCACGACCCGACGTCGATGCAACTGCGCGTCACGCGCCCCGGCTTCATCGAGGGCATCCGCGCGCTCGCCAACTCGGACGACCCCGTGCCACAGATGCCGAGCGTCGAGCGCTGGCGCGCCGACGGGCGCAAAGACGTTTACGACGTCAACCGTATGGCGAGCCGTCAGGAGATGCGCGCCTTCGTCTGCGGCCAGTGTCACGTCGAATATTATTTCAAAGGGCCGGAGAAGCGTCTCACCTACCCTTGGCAGAAGGGGCTGAAGATTGAGCAGATCATGGCCTACTACGACGAGGTCGGGCACAAGGACTGGGAGCATCTGGATTCGGGCGCGCCTGTCCTGAAGGCGCAGCACCCGGAGTTCGAGATGTGGAATCAGGGCATTCACGCGCGCTCGGGCGTCGCCTGCGCCGACTGTCACATGCCCTACGTCCGCCACGGCGCGATGAAGATTAGCGACCATCATGTGCGCTCGCCGCTCCTGAACATCAACAACGCCTGTCAGACCTGTCACAAGTGGCCGGAGGAGGAGTTGCGCCTGCGCGTCGAGACGATTCAGGGGCGCACGCACCGCATGCGCGGCCTCGCGATGGACGCGCTCGTCCAACTCATCGCCGACATCAAGGTGGCGCGCGAGCAGGGGCGCACGGACGCCGAGCTTCAACAGGCGCGCGACTTCCAGCGACGCGCGCAGTTCTATCTCGACTTCGTCGAGGCCGAAAACTCAACGGGCTTCCACGCCGGGCAGGAGGCGGTGAGAATCCTCGGCGAGTCGATCAACTTCTCGCGGCAGGGTCAGGTGGCGCTTCGCGGGGGCGTCGTCGTCCAAGCGGCGCACGCGACGCCCTGACGGACGGCGCGCGCGTCACGCTGACGACGGCTGCGCGTCGCGCCGATGCGCGCGCCCCGCTCCTGAACTATAATCGGCGCGTGAAGCCCGTCGCTTGAGCCTTGTCACTTTCCGGGGCGACCCTGAAAGCGAGCAGAGAGAAGATTCTGACTGTCGACGACGACGCGGCCATCCTCACTCATCACTGTAGTTGTTATGGCAAACATACTCATTCTCGGCGGAGGCTTCGGCGGCGTGGTGGCGGCCGAGAGTCTGGCTAAACGGCTCGGGCCGGAGCACTGGATTACGCTCGTCTCGCGCACGCGGCGGTTCGTCTTCTCCCCGGCACTCGTCCGCCTCGCCTTCGGCCGTTGCGCGCCCGAAGACATCTCCTACGACCTGCGCGAAGCGATGCTCGACCGCCGCGTCCGTTTCATCGAGGCGACCGTCGCGCGCGTCGACCCGTTCGCGCGGCGGGTGACGCTCTCCGGCGGCGACGTTGACGGAGACATCAAGTACGACTACCTCGTCTACGCTCTCGGCCGGCGGCTCGCGACCGAGCGCGTGCCGGGCTTCTACGAGCACGCGCACCACCTGCTCGGCGTCGAGGCGGCCGAACGCTTCGGCGATGCCGCGCGAAAGTTCAGGGGCGGCCACGCGGTCATCGGCTCGTGCCCCGGCGCGCGCCTCGACGTGCCCGTCTACGAGACGGCGTTCGCGCTCGCGCGCCAGCTCGAAGAGCGCGGAGACAGAGCGCGTATCACCGTCGTCAGTCCCTCTTACCCGAGCGCGCAGCCCGGTGGCCAAGACCTCGCGCGCGCCGTCCGCCCCGCGCTCGAAGCGCACCGCATCGAGACTCTGTCGGACTTCCCCGTCTCCTCGGTCACGGCCGAGGCCATCGTCTCGGAGGACGGGCGCGAGGTCGAGTACGACTTGCTGATGCTCGTCCCGCCGTTCGAGGGCACGTCCGCTCTCGCCGGCACGGGGCTAACGGACGACGAGGGCTTCGTCCGCGTCGACCACACGATGCGCGTCCTCAGCGCTGAGCGTATGTACGCGGCCGGCGACGCCGTCTACTTCTCTGGGCCGAAGATGGGCCACATGGCCGTCCGGCAGGCGGAGGTCGCCGCCGAGAACCTCGCGGCGGAGATTGAAGGCGTCGGCCGTGTGGCACACTACGACCACGAGATAATGCTCGTCGTGGACGAGGGCGGCAAAGACACGGTCTTCCTCCACAAGAGCCTGTGGGACGAGGACGACGGGCGCGGGATGAGCCGCGGGCGCTTCTGGAGTTGGGCCAAGCGCGTCCACGAAAAGTATTTCCGCTCGCAACACTCATAAGGGGACTCAACGACTGCCATGCTCGCAATCACGGAGATGTCGCGGGGTGAGATGACGGCGCTTCTGCTCCGCTCGCCCCGCGTCTGACGCTCGTCGAGACGATCATCGCCGAAGACGCCGCCTCGCCCGCGCCCATCGTCTACCGCATCCGCCTCGAACGTCTGACCGGCATCCGCGAAGGCTAAACGGGCGGCCGTCGGGCGTCACGCGAGTTCGGAGGTATATGCCATGAAGGAAAAGATGAAACTCCTCGTCGGCTACGACGGGTCGGCCTACGCCGACGCGGCGCTCGACGACTTGAGCCGCGCCGGGCTTCCGGCCGAAGACGTCGAGGCCGTCGTGCTCTCGGTCGCAGAGGTGTGGCTTCCGCCGCCGCCGCCGTCGGCCGCCGAGGTCGTCGAGGCGGCCGACCGCGAGTCGCCGCCGGCCGCCTCGCAGAAGTGGCACGCGAAGAATTCAGAGATGGTGAAGAAGGCGGAGGACGCGGCCTCGCGCGCGGCCGCGCGCCTGCGCGGCATGTTCCCCGCGTGGGAGGTGACGGCCGAGGCCGTCTACGGCTCGCCCGCGTGGGAGCTGGTGATGCGCGCCGACGCTTGGCGGCCCGACCTCGTCGTCGTCGGCTCGCAGGGCCGCACGGCGCTCGGCCGCTTCATCCTTGGAAGCGTCTCGCAGAAAGTCCTGACCGAGGCCCGCACTTCGGTGCGCGTCGCGCGCGGGCGCGTTGAGGTCGAGCCTTCGCCCGTGCGCGTCGTCGTTGGCTTCGACGGGTCGGACGGCGCGTTGCGCGCCGCGCGCGAAGTGAGTCGGCGCGTCTGGCCGCCGGGCGGCGAGGCGCGAGTCGTCATCGTCGTTGACCCTCTGGCCCCGTTCGCGCAGTGGGTTGACGAGACGGGAGACGGGGAGCGCGCGTGGAGGCGGGGCTTGGCCGAGGCGGCGTCCCGAGAGCTGCGCGACTCGGGGCTTTCTGTCACGCCCGTCGTCTTGGAGGGCGACCCGAAGCGCGTCATCGTCGAGGAGGCCGAAGGCTTCGGCGCGGACTCGATCTTCGTCGGCTCGACCGGCTTCGGCAACCGCATGGAACGCTTCCTCCTCGGCAGCGTCTCGGCGGCCGTCGCCGCCCGCGCCCACTGCTCGGTCGAAGTCGTCCGCGACGCGCAAGGGCCGAAAGACGATTAAAAGAGCACGCGCGCCGCGATTAACACGCGCCTCCGTCACGCCGCACGTCCCCGCGACCGACGCCCGAGGGATTGGTCTGCCCGCGCTTCCTGTGATAGCGTCGCGTCGCCTGCCGCCGCCCACGGCCGTCGTAAGCTCGTTCATCATCAACTCGAACGCGCGGCTGGTGACGAAAGGAGACGGGACATGAGAGCTAGGGGACGACGTCTGTTCTCGTTGGTGTTGTTGGCGGGATTGCTTTTCGTGCCGGTTCGCGTCTGGGCGTGCGCGTGTTGTTCCAACACGGGCGACTATTACACGGGCTTCGGCAGACCGCGCGCGTACGAGCTTGAACTGATGCGGGAGATGCGCTTCGGCGGGACGGCCTACTTGTATCTCACCGAGGCGGACTTAGAAGAGAGCGCCAAGGGGCTGGCCCATCAGGCGGAGCATTACACGCTCAGCGGCTCGCTCGTCGGCAGAGCGTGGCGGCTCACGTTCCGCGACGGCACTCAGACGGGCACGCTCAGCCTGCCGCTGCCCGCGAAGATGTCGAGCTTCGCGGCCGACATTCACGACGGGCAGACGAGCGGCGGCGGCGGCCCGCTGCTCTACAAAGAATGGCGCTTTGAAGGGACGGTCACGGGGACGGGCTTTTTCAAAGCGGGCATCGCCGCGCCGACCAAATACTCGCTCGTCCTCCAAGGGCGCGGCAACGGCTGCGACAACGCCGCGGACTTTACGCACTGGCGTCTGAAAGTCACCGGCAAGCGGGCCGATTATGCCTTCTACGGAGAACTCGCCAACCCGACCCCGGCCGCGATGATGAACGGGACTTTGACGCAGTAAGAACGTTGACGCGGCACGATAACTTTGATGAGGGACGAGAATTTTAACGAGCGGCTCGACCGCATCGCCGTCGTCGGCTGCGGGCACGTCGGCGCAACGACCGCTTACGCGCTTCTGCTCGGCGGCGTCGCCAACGAGATAGTGCTCGTCGACGCCAACCCGCGTTGTGCAGAGGGCGAGGCGATGGACTTGCAGCACGCCGTCCCGTTGGCGCGGCCCGCGCGCATCTGGGCCGGCGGCTACGACGAGGCGGCCCGCGCAGACATCGCCGTCATCGCGGCGGGCGTCGGCAGTCGTCACGGCGAGACGCGGCTCGACCTCTTAAGTCGCAACGTCGTCGTCATACGCGAGTGCATGCGTGGCTTGCTCGCGGCGGGCTTCGGCGGCATCGTCCTGATGACGACGAACCCGGTGGACATCCTCGCGCAGGTCGCGCAAGGCGAGTCGGGACTGGCGGCCGGGCGCGTCATCAGCTCCGGCACGGTGCTCGACACGGCGCGCCTGCGCGCGATGCTGGGCGAGCGTCTCGGCGTCGAGGCGCGTTCCATCCACGCCTACGTCATCGGCGAGCACGGCGACTCGGAGGTCGCCGCGTGGAGCTCGGCGCGCATCGCGGGCGTGCCGCTCAGAGAGTTCTGCGCGAGGGAAGCGGACGGCTTAGACTTCGACGAGCTTCTGCGTCGCGTGCGCGCGGCCGCGCCCGAAATCATCCGCCACAAGGGCTACACCTCGACGGCCATCGCCTCGTGCGTCGCGCGCATCTGCGAGGCCATCCTGCGCGACGAGCACACCGTCCTGCCCGTCTCGACTTTGACGACGGGGCAGTACGGCATCGAGGGCGTCTACATGAGCCTGCCGTGCGTGGTGGGTCGCGCGGGCGTCGAGCGCGTCATCGAAATCCCGCTCGACGAAGACGAACTGGCGGGCCTGCGCGCCTCGGCCGAGGTGCTCAGAAAGACCCTCGCGCAACTCTAACCCACCGCGCCGACTTCAAAGTAAATATGTAGATGCCCACGCACACCGCCGCGTCCGCAGTTGCGTATAAGCGCGCGGGCGCTGGTGAGCTTTACGCGCCGCGCCTTCGGGATTATCGTGTCGTTTACAGCCCCGCCCGGTTTTTGCGACCGGCACGCGAGTTCACGAAGTCCGCGACGGACGACCAGAAAGGCCAAACGAATGAGTGAGAATCACAGGTGGGTTTACACGTTCGAGGAGGGCGACGGGAGTAGTAAGACTCTGCTCGGCGGCAAGGGCGCGGGGCTGTGCGAGATGACGCGCGCGGGACTCCCCGTCCCCCCCGGCTTCGTCATCACGACCGAGGCGTGCAACGCTTTTTACGCGAGCGGTAAGACCTTCCCCGAAGGTCTCTGGGAGCAGGTCGTCGACGGCCTGCGACGGCTCGAAGAACAGACCGGCAAGCGTTTCGGCGACCCCGAAAATCCTCTCCTCGTCTCCGTGCGTTCGGGCGCGCCCTTCTCGATGCCCGGCATGATGGACACGGTTCTCAATCTCGGTCTCAACGAGAAAACCGTCGAGGGCTTGGCCGCGCAGACCGGAGACTTGCGCTTTGCCTTGGACGCCTACCGCCGCTTCGCCACGCTCTTCGGAGAAATCGTGATGGGCGTTGCGCACGACAAGTTCGAGCGCGTCATGGAGCGTTACAAGGCGCGCACGGCGGGCGGGCGCGACACGGATTTAAGCCCCGAGCAGTTGCGCGAAATCATCGCCGCCGAGAAGCAGATCATCTTCGCCGAGCAGCGCGGGACGAGCATCCCCGAAGACCCTTACGAGCAACTGAAGGTCGCCGTCGCCGCCGTCTTCAACTCGTGGATGGGTCGTCGCGCAGTCGACTACCGCCGCGTCAATCGCATCGCGGAAAATCTCGGCACGGCCGTCAACGTCCAAGCGATGGTCTTCGGCAACATGGGCGCGAAGAGCGCGACGGGCGTCGCCTTTACACGCAACCCCTCGACCGGCGAGAAAAAACTTTACGGCGAGTACCTCCTCAACGCGCAGGGCGAGGACGTGGTCGCGGGGACGCGCACGCCGCAGCCCATCACGCAGTTGAAAGAAGAGCTGCCCGAAGCCTACGAGCAGTTCGAGCGCATCACGCAGTTGCTTGAGCGCCACTACCGCGACATGCAGGACGTGGAGTTCACCATCGAGCGCGGACGCCTCTGGATGCTACAGACGCGCACGGGCAAGCGCACGGGCGCGGCCGCCGTCCGCGTAGCCGTCGACATGGCGCGCGAAGGTTTAATCGACCGGGCCGAGGCCGTCCGCCGCGTGACGCCCGAACAGCTCGACCAACTCCTGCACCCGACGGTCGACCCGAAGACGGACGCGAAGGTCGTGGCGAAGGGGCTGCCGGCCAGCCCCGGCGCGGCGCAGGGGCGCGTCGTCTTCGACCCTGACGAGGCCGAGGCGCTTGCCGCCGAGGGCGAGCAGGTCGTGCTCGTCCGGCAGGAGACCAGCCCCGACGACTTTCACGGGATGGTCGCCGCGCAGGCCATCGTCACGGCGCGCGGCGGGATGACCTCGCACGCCGCTGTAGTCGCGCGCGGCATGGGCAAGTCGTGCGTGTGCGGCGCGTCGGCTCTGAACATCGACTACGGCCAGCAGCAGTTCAACTCCAACGGGACGACCGTCACGAAGGGCGAGTGGGTGACGGTGGACGGCTCGACGGGGCGCGTCTTTCTCGGGAAGGTGAAGACCGTGCAGCCGACGCTCGGCAAAGACTTCCGCGAGCTGATGTCGTGGGCTGACGAGTTCCGGCGGCTGCGCGTACGCGCCAACGCCGACACGCCGCACGACGCGCAGGTGGCGCGCGACTTCGGCGCTGAAGGCGTCGGCCTCTGCCGCACCGAGCACATGTTCTTCGGCGAGGGCCGTCTGGCCGCGATGCGCGAGATGATTCTCGCCGACGGCACCGGCGCGCGCGCGAAGGCGCTTGAGAAACTTCTGCCGCTCCAGAAGATGGACTTCGTCGGCATCTTCGGCGCGATGGAGGGTCTGCCCGTCACCATACGCCTGCTCGACCCGCCCCTCCACGAGTTCCTGCCGCGGATGGAGGAACTGCTGGCCGAACTCTCCGAACTGAAGATGAGCTTGCAGCGCGCCAACACGATCCGCGAGATGGATCGCCTGCTCGACCAGATTGACGAGAAGCGTAAGCTCCTCCATCAGGTGGAGCGTCTGCACGAAGCCAACCCGATGCTCGGACACCGCGGCTGCCGCCTCGGCATGATGTTCCCCGAGGTGACACGGACGCAGGTGCGCGCCATCTTCGAGGCCGCCTGCCAACTCATCGGGCAAGGCCGGCAGGTCGTCCCCGAAATCATGGTGCCTTTGGTCTCCACCTCGGAGGAGTTGCGCCGCCAGCGCGAGTTGATCGAGGAGGTGGGCCGCGAAGTGATGGGCGAGCACGGGCTGACGATTGAGTACACCGTCGGCACGATGATCGAGTTGCCGCGCGCGGCCCTGACCGCCGGCCGCATCGCCGAGTATGCGGACTTCTTCTCGTTCGGCACGAACGACCTCACGCAGACGACCTTCGGCCTCTCGCGCGACGACTCGGGACGCTTCCTATCCGCCTACGTCGAGACGAAGGTTCTGCCCGACGACCCGTTTCAGGTCTTAGACCGCGACGGCGTCGGCCAGCTCGTCGTGATGGGCACGGAGCGCGGGCGCGCGGCGAAGCCGGGCCTCAAGGTCGGCATCTGCGGCGAGCACGGCGGCGAGCCGCGTTCCATCGCCTTCTGCCACGAGACCGGCCTCGACTACGTGTCGTGCTCGCCCTTCCGCGTCCCCGTCGCGCGCCTCGCCGCCGCGCAGGCCGCGCTCGACGAGGAGCACGGCGCGCACGCGGCCGACAAGTAGTTTGACGCTTAAGTGGTCTGACCTTCGGGCGGTTTAAATTTTTAAGCGTGCGCCAGCAACTCATCGACGAGTATCACGCGCTGCTCGACTCGGACGAGACGCTCGGGCCGCAACTCTTCGCGCGCCTGCGCGACGCGATGGCGGCCCGACGCCTCGTCTACGGGCGGCGGCACATCGGAGTCGCGCTGCGTCCACACCTGATGACGCGCGCCGAGTACGACACGCTCGTCCGCGCGTCCGAGATTCTGGCCGGCGCGTTCGAGCGCGTCGCCGAGGCGCTCGTCTCAGACCCGCGACGGATGACGGAGGTCGGGCTGACCGAACGGGAGCAGCGTCTCGCGCTCGTCAGTCCCGGCTTCAAGACCTCGGCCGTGACGACGCGGCTCGACGCCTTCACGGGCGCGGGCCGAGTTCGTGTCGTCGAGTACAACGCCGAGAACCCTTCGAGCCTCACAGACCAGCCGGGCCTCAACGAAGTCCTCTTCGAGTTGCGCGCGCTCCAAGTGACTGCGGAGCGTTACCGCCTGCGCCAGTTCAACCCGGCCGCGCGCATGCTCGACGCGCTTCTCGAAACCTACCGCGAGTGGGGCGGGCGCGCCGCCGCGCCGCACGTCGCCATCGTCGATTGGGCAGACCTCCCGACCGAGGGCGAGTTCTTCCTCCTGCGCAACTACTTCGCCGGGCGCGGCGTCCCGACCATCATCTGCTCGCCCGACGAGCTTGAGTACGACGGCGCTCGCCTTCGTCGCGGCGAGTTTACGATTGACCTCGTCTACAAGCGCGTCGTCATCCACGAGCTGCTCGCGCGCGCCGACGACGCGCACCCGCTCCTGCGCGCCTACACGGACGGCCGCGTCTGCCTCGTCAACCCCTTCCGCTGCAAAATCGCGCACAAGAAGGCCGCGTTCGAGCTTTTGACGGACGAGGAACACGCCGCTTGGTTCACGCCCGAAGAGCGGGAGACGATTGCGCGCACCGTGCCTTGGACGCGCCGCGTGCGCGAGCGCAAGACTTTGCACGAAGGGCGAGAGGTGGACTTAATCGAGTACGTGCGACGCGGGCGCGAGCAGTTCATTCTGAAGCCGAACGACGACTACGGCGGGCACGGCGTCTGCCTCGGGCCGCGCGCCGACGAGCGTGAGTGGGACGAGGCGATAGCGAAGGCGCTCGCGGGCGACTACGTGGTGCAGGAGGCGGTCGAGATTTCTTCCGAGGAGTTCCCCATCTTCAACGAACGCGAGTGGGCCGTCCAGCCGATGTACGTCGACACGAACCCGTTTCTCTTTCGCGGGCGCGTCGAGGGCGTGATGGTGCGTCTCTCGACGTCGCCGGTCATCAACGTCACGTCGGGCGGCGGCGAGACGGGTTTCTTCGTCATCGAGGGCGCGGCCGACGTGTGAAGACTCTCCTGAGCTTACCGCCTCCGCTCCTCACGTCCTGTGATAGATGCCGAGTCCCGCGACGAGCGCCGCCGCCCCGCACGCGAGCGCGAAGACGAGAGCCCAACCCTTCGAGGTCAACTTCCCGCCTTCAAGTAAACGACGCGACGAGCGCCGCCCGAAGAAGAAATGCGCGAGCGCGAGGCAAAGCGCTGCGAGCGCGAGCCAGTAGACTCTGTGAAGGGCGATGAGCCGGAGCTTGTCGCCAGCCGCGCCCAAGTCTTCGGGCGACCAGAGTCCGTAGAGCAAGGGGTTGTAGAGCCAGTGGTTGTACCCTTGCGTGAAGAGGTAGAAGAGCGCGCCGCCGAGCGCCAGCCCGACGGCGTAGGTGAGATGTTTGTCGCGCAAGAGGACGTTTAAGACGAGTACGGCGGCCGTCATGAAAAATGCGCTCGGCGCGACGACGAGCGCGCAAGCTTTCAGGTACGCAGACGCTTCGACGGGCGTGTGCCCTTTGTAGATTTGGACGAAGACGGAGACGAGCGCGACGAGCGCGACGAGTGTGAGCGAGAGCAGGAGCGTGGCCGAGAATTTCGAGAGTAGCAGCGCGGCGTCGGGCGCGGGCGCGCTCCAAAGAAGCGGCTCGACTCGCAGCTCGCGGTCGCGGTGAAGCGTCTCGCCCGTGTAGAAGAGCGCCACGCCGAAGAGAAGCATCAGAAGCGAGTCGGCCGTCACGTAGGCGTAAGCCGCCGAGTACGAGCCTCGGGGCACGACGTCGTAATAGGCGAGACTCACGCCGCACAAAAGCGCCGCCATCGGCACGACCGCCGCCAAGCCACGCTCCGCGCCGAGCAGACGAAACTCCGTACCCAATGCCGCCGCGAACTGTTTGAATCCCGCGCGCACACCGCCCAGCGTCGCGCGCGTCTCCGGGATGACGACCGCTTTGCGCGCGCCGTGTTCCGGAGCGCGCGCGCCGGACTCCGCGTCAAGCCCACTCGCCGCGCCCGCACTCACCGCGCCCGCGCGAGCTGCGCCCGCACTCGCCGCGACGCCCGCGTCTCGCGAATCAAAGTAGATTCTCTCAGCGCGTTCGGCGAGGCCGAGCGTCGTCACGGAGTCGTCAACGCGCGCGGCGCGTTCGACAATCGAGAAGCGAGCGCGAAGTATCAAAAAACAGGCGAGCACGAAGAGGAGCACGGCGGCTCGATTGGCGAGCAGGTCGCCGTCGTATTCGAGCGCGACGCGGTTCAGCTCGTCGGTGCTCAGGCGTCGCGGCAGCTCGGCCGACCAGTTGAAGAGGAGCGGGTCGAGGACGATGCGCCAGCGCGGCGGAAAGTTTTTCAGGACGAGCTGCCAAGAGATGTAGACGAGGTAGAACGAGGTCGCCAGCGCGTAGACCGCCTTGGCGCTGCGCGTGAGCGTCCCGACCGTGAAGTAGAGGGCCGCGAGCGCGAGGTTCGAGACGACGACGAAGAAGAGGAAGTGTTTGAGGTAAGGCCACAGGCGCGGCTCGACGACGATCATCCCCGCGCGCTCGAACGCCTGACAGCAGACGAGCGTGAGCATGAAACCCGCCTGACAGCACAGCAGCACGAAGTAGTTCGCGGAGAACTTCGCGAGCAGATACTCGGTCTTCCCCGTCGGCGTCGAGAAGATGAGCGGGTCGACGCGCGCGCGGAAGTCGCGTATGACGGGGTCGCCCATCATGAGCGCGGTGAAGAGCGGGAGCGTCATGAAGGAGAAGCCGCTGAAGTTTCGGATGATGTAGAAGTCGCCGTTGGTCGCCCAACCGTACGCGGCGGCCGCACCCCAACCCCACCACATCAAGGCGTTCACGCAGAAGAGGGCGAGGAGCGCGTAGGGCGCGGGCCGCCTGAGGTTGAGCATCACCTCGGTGCGAAAGATGGCGGCGAAGGGCGTGGCCCTCGGTCGTCTCAATTGAGTCCCTCGCCGGCCAGACTGAAGTAGAAGTCTTCGAGCGTCGGCTCGACGGGCCGGAAACCGTCGCCGGGCCGCCCCTCGCGCGCGAAGACGCGGACGCGCACGCGCCCCGCGAACGCCTGCGCCGAAACAACTCGCAGACGCGCTTTCAAAGACGCGACCTCCTCGCGCGCCGCGTCACGCTCCCAGACCGCGCCCTCGATGCGCGCGAGCGCGTCGCGCGGCGTCGCGGCGAAGACGATTTCGCCGCGACGTATGACGGCCATCCGCTCGCAGAGCGTGGAGACGTCGGAGACGATGTGCGTTGAGAGGATGACGACAGCGTCGTCGGCCGCGATTTCGGCGAGGAGGTTGTGGAA